>JBASVF010000085.1:0-4505 GCA_049275795.1 Desulfomonilia bacterium | reverse complement strand
TGACCAGGCCCGACGACATCCGGCCCGCGCTCGAGGAGGCGTTCGCCTCGGGCAGGACTGCCTGCATCAACGTAATGACCGATCCCGAAACGATCAGCCCGGGCAGCGTCGCACTCGCGAACCTGGGAAGCTACAAGGCATAGGCTTTTATCCTGCGGCAAGCGGCCCCGTCATCCCGGCGGGGAGAGGGCCAGGCCGGGATGACGGGGCGCAGAGGCGGCCGGGACGCTGCTCGATCCCGGCTCGTGCGTGAAGGAGGGCTGGCATGGATCATGATGCAGGCGGGTACCTGGTGTCGAAGAGGTACTCATATTACGTGTTCGTCCTGCTCTTTCTGCTCTACCTGTTCAACTACATGGACCGCATGGTCGTGGTCTCGCTCTTCCCCTTCCTGGGCAGGGAGTGGGGCATCTCCGACACCCAGAGCGGCCTGCTGGTCTCGGCCGCCTACTGGGCCATCCTGATCTGCGCCCTGCCGTTCTCCGTGCTCATCGACCGGGGCAGCAGGAGCAAATGCATCGCGCTCATGGCCATCGTGTGGAGCGCGGCCACGGCCGTGTGCGGGTTCACGAAGAGCTTCTCCCAGCTCTTCATGGCGCGGACCGTGGTGGGCATCGGCGAGTCCGGGTTCGCGCCAGGAGGCACGGCCGTGATCTCGGCCTTGTTCCCGGAAAAGAAGCGGGCCGCGGTCATGGGCCTGTGAAACGCGTCGATACCGCTGGGCAGTGCGCTGGGCATTGCGATCGGCGCCATCGTGGCCGAGCACTTCGGGTGGCGCTACGCCTTCTGGCTGGTGGCCCTGCCCGGAATCATCGTGGGCATCCTGTTCTGGCGCACCAAGGACTACCAGACCGTCAAGCTCACCAAAACCGTGAGCGGCGAGTCAGGGGCGGGAACCAAGAAAAAGATGGGCGTGGGCGAGATCGTGGGCGACTTCGTGCGCACCCGGTCGCTCGTTCTCACCTACCTGGCCTTTGCCGGCAACACCTTCGTGACCACCTCGCTTATGAGCTGGCTGCCAACCTACCTGCAGCGCACCTATGACCTCTCCATGAGCAGGGCCGGCCTGATGGGCAGCTTGGTCATGATGCTGGCGATCGTGGGAGCGCCCCTGGGCGGCTATCTTGCCGACCGGTGGCGTACCCGGCGGGCCAACGCCCGGATGATGTTCTGCGCCGTGTCCTCGCTGGCCTGCACGCTGATCTTTTTCGTGGCCTTTGCCTTTACGAGCGGCACGCCGCAGTACCTGCTGCTGCTGGCGGGCGGCATCTCGGTGGTGGCCTTCGTGCCCGCCGGGGCGGCCGTGACCCAGGATGTGGTGCACCCGGGCCTGAGGGCCGTTTCCTACAGCATTTGCGTGGTCACCCAGCACATCCTGGGCAGCGCCCTTGGGCCCATAGTGGTGGGCATGGTCTCCGATGCCTACGACATCGGCACGGCCATGCTCGTGCTGCCGGCCTTCACCCTGCTGGCCGCCGTGCTGTTCCTGGCGGGTTCTCGCTACTACGTGGGCGATGTCGAGAAGGTGGAGAAGGTGGCGCTCAAGCTAAAGGATGACACTCCAGGCTTCGAGGGGGCCGGCGGCCGGTAAGCAGTCCCGACCGCATTGCTTGCGGGAGCGGAAGCCCGGGGCGCGAACCCGCTGGCGGGAAGCGCGGAAAAACCGGGCGGCCCGGGCGAGTACGGTCTGGACACCGTGCGGCGCGGAGAGCATATGAACGGGAAACCGCCCGCTCGAGGGCACGGTGAACGAATGCCCGCGTGGTGCGGGAGACAGGCGGGGAAAGCCGTGCGAAGCGGCGGCACGGGAAGAGAGAGCTATCCGGAGAGGAAAGCGCAAGCGAGAGGAACAGGAGACCGGGCAGATGTTCGGATACATGGGCAAGATTCTCTTCATCGATCTGAGCAGCGGCAGGGCCCTCGTAGAGGAGCTCCAGGAGGGTTTTGCCCGGGCATACCTCGGCGGCAACGGGTTCGCCGCAGCGATCATCCACAGGCTCGTGCCCAAAGGTGCAGGTCCCCTTTCGCCGGAGAACGCCGTGGTGTTCGCCACGGGACCCGTCAACGCAACCCCGGTGTGGGGCGGGGGCAGGGCTCACGTGGCGGCCATATCCCCGCAGACCGGGCTGTTCCTCGACTCGAACTTCGGCGGCGACTTCGGCTGGATGATGAAGCGGGCCGGCTTCGACGCCTACGTGATCACGGGCAGGGCCTCCTCGCCGGTCTACATCCTGGTGGAAGAAGGAAGGGTGGAGATCAGGGACGCCTCGCTCCTGTGGGGAAGGCCCACGGGCGAGACCCACGCCCTGCTGTGCGAGGCGCACGGGCCGGGCCTGCAGAGCGCGGTGATCGGGCCGGCCGGTGAAAGCGGCGTGGCCTACGCCAACGTGGTGTGCAGCGGCTCACGCCTGAGCGTGGCGGGCAGGGGAGGGCTCGGGGCGGTCCTTGGCTCCAAGAACTGCAAGGCCCTGGCCGTGCGCGGTACCGGGAAGACGCCCGTGGCCCGACCCGACGAGCTGAAGAAGGAGCTCAGGAGCCGCCTGCCCGAGCTGCGCGAGAAGGCCAGGCCGCTTACCGAGATCGGCACGCCCGTGCTGGTGAGAATCATCAACGACAGGGGCATGCTCGGCACCCGCAACAACACCAAGGAGGTGTTCGACCAGGCCGGGGCGCTCAGCGGCGAGCTCATCGCCGAGCGCCACAAGCACCGGGACATCGCCTGCCACGGCTGCCCGGTGGCCTGCGGCAAGCTGGTGAGCGTGCCCGGCGGCGACTTTGCCCGGCGGCTGGTGAAGATGCCCGAGTACGAGACCATCTACGCCATGGGTTCCATGATCGACAACCCGGACCTGGTCTCCATCTTCAACGGCAACGCCCAGTGCGACGAGATGGGCATGGACACCATCAGCTTCGGCGTCACCCTGGCATTCGTGGCCGAGTGCCTTGAAAAAGGCATCGTCACGGCCGGTGAGCTCTTCGGCGAGGTCCGGTTCGGGCCGGGGCAGGACCTCTCGGGCCTCGCTCGCGACACGGCCTTCGGAAGGGGCGCGGGCAGGCTGCTCGCACTCGGATCGCAGGCGCTGGCCGAGCGCTTCGGCAAGGGAGCTCAAAGGCTGCTTTACTGCCAGCAGGGCCTGGAGATGGCCGGGCACTCGGCTCGGGGCTTGAGGAACATGGGCCTGGCCTACGCCACCTCGACGAGGGGGGGGAGCCACCACGACGCCCGGCCCAACTACGCCGAGCAGCCCGCCGACCCCGGCTTCGAGTGGCAGCCCGAGTACACGATTGCAAGCCAGAACAACACCGCGATCGGCGACTCGCTGGTGATCTGCCGCTTCGTGCAGGAGCGGGTGATGGGCACGAGGCTCAACGAGTCCTACCTGTCCATCCTCTCCGCGATCACCGGGTGGGAGCTCACGCTCGGCGAGCTCGAGCTGATCGCGGAGCGGATCTACACCCTCGAGCGGCTGATCAACACGGAGCGGGGCGCGAGCCGGGCCACGGCCATGCTGCCCTGGCGAGTGATGAACGAGCCCATACCGGACGGCCCGTCCCGGGGCAGGTACTGCCCCGAGGACGAGCTCGAGAAGATGCTCGCTGCCTACTACCGGCTGCGGGGCTGGGACGAAAACGGCGTACCCACCCCTGCCAGGCTCAAGGAGCTGGGCATATCGCCCGCAGGCCGCAAGCCGGGAGAATGACGCAAGCACGCACCGCCCCTTTGTCCGAGAAAGGCATGCACAGGCGAAGGGGCTCACAGGAAGGAGGAACGCACCATGGGATCCCGGGAAAGGAGGGAGCGGGAAAAGGAGCTTCGCAGGGAACACATCCTCGACACCGCCCGCGACCTGCTCTGTCGAAAAGGCATCAACGCCGTGACTATGAACCAGATCGCGCGTAATGCAGAGCTGAGCGTGGGCACGCTGTACCTGTACTTCACGAACAGGGAGGACCTCTATGCCGCCCTGCAGGAAGAGGGGCTCGACCTGCTGCACACGATGATGAAAAAGGCGGTCTCCGGCACGGCCGGGCCGGAGCAGAAGCTCACGAACGTCGCGCTCGCCTACCTGGAGTTCAGCCAGGAGCGCCGCACGTACTACGAGATCTTCAACTACTTTCTCACCGCGCCCGACGTGGTGTTCCCGCCTCACATAAAAGAGCGGGTCGACGAGCACGGCAACCGCATCCTGTCGCTCGTCGAGAAGGTCCTCAAACAGGTGCTCCCGGGCAAGCCCGATGCGAAGGCCCTGCGCAGGGCCTCGCTCGTGCTCTGGTCCACGATCCACGGCATGCTGCAGTTCAGAAAGCTTCAGAGCACGGTGCTCAAGGGCGAGGACTTCCGCGGGCTGTATCTCCACGCCGCCTCGCAGACGCTTAAGGGCCTGATGCAGGAGGAGGGATGATGCAGCCGAAGAATAGCTGCGAACCGGCAGCGGAAAAGGCCCTCGCCCGGGCCAACCCCAGGCAGCCCCTCTACCTGGCCCTGGGGCTGGCGCTCTTCGTGA
>JBASVF010000084.1:0-7516 GCA_049275795.1 Desulfomonilia bacterium | reverse complement strand
GCCTGGCGCTGCTCGAGCTCAGGCAGTGGCAGCACCTGGTGAAAGGATGCCCGGCCCGGGCCGGGGAGATGGAGGACCAGGCAAGCCCTGCCGCGGCCCGCAGGCTCAGGGAGGCCGATGCGCTGCTCACCTCGCTTTCAGGGTCCGTGCTCGAGCGCGTCGAGCGCATCGAGGGCTCGGGCCTGTTCCGGCTGCCCAAGCTCGAGGCGGACCACGTGTTCTACCGCTATGCCCGCATCTTCGGCGAGGATGTGGACGGGTTTGTCCGATACCTGAGGCTGAGCAGCGACCAGGACGCGCTCGCGCAGGAAAAGGTGCGCGTGCTCACCACGCACGCGGCCAAGGGCCTGGAGTTCAAGTGTGTCTTCATCCCGGGCCTCTCCCGCGGCGCCTTTCCCCTGCAGGGCTGCCCCGAGGACGAGGAGCGCAACCTGTTCTACGTGGCCATGACCCGGGCAGTCGACCTGCTGTACCTCCTGTGCCCGAACGGCAATCCCTCCCCGTTCATATCGAGAATTCCCCCCGAGTGCTGCATCGTACGCGAGGAGAGGAAAATGAAGAAAACGCAGCAGATGCTGCTCTTCGATGACTGAGAGAGGGACAGGCAGTGGATAGCGGCGGCATCAGCGAATACCTGCCTGCCATCGCCCGGAAAAGGGCTGACTTCAAGGACTCGCCTTCCGATAACCCGGGTGATCTCAGCCAGTTGCCATTGATATCGGTTCTTTGTCGGCGTTGCCTGCTCACCTTGTCCCTCTGACTATGCCGGGGGAGAAGGATACGTTAAATTGCAGCGCACAGGTTGACGAAGAATTATACCGGTTACCGGTAACGCCTCCGGTAGTGATACGATAAAAGGAAGGAAAACAGATGATCTTCGGTACACGAGAGATTACCTACCTGGTCATTCTCTTCATCACGATCCTGCTGTCTGCATTCTTTGCGGCAGGTGAGATCGCGTTCATGCGCGCCAACCGGTTCAGGATCCGGACCATGGCAGAGAAAGGGAATCCCGGCGCGAAGCGGGTCGAGGCGATCCTCCAGGATCCCGACCGGCTCATCAGCTCGATCCTCCTGGGAAACAACTTCGTAAACATTCTCGGCTCGGCCCTGGCAACCGCGATTTTTATAGCCATGTTCGGTGAAGAGGGAATCCTCTATGCCTCGGTGGCCATGACCGTGATCCTGCTCATCTTTGCCGAAATCGCTCCCAAGACATATGCTGCCTACCGGGCGGATGATCTGTCTCGATTGTTTTCCATTCCCATACAGAACGTGGTCAGGCTGCTCGGCCCCCTTTCGCACATCCTGGCCTTCGCCTCCCGGCTGCTGTTGACGGCTGTCGGCCTGAGGGTGAGGGAAATGGACAAGATCACGGAAGAAGACGTGGAATCGGTCATCACCATGGGCCACAAGGAGGGGTTCATCAAGGAGTCCAAGGCAAAGATGCTGGTCGCGGTCATGGACCTCGACACCGTGCCGGTCAAGAAGATCATGCGACCCCTGTCCGACATGGAGTTCCTGCCGGTCGACATCTCCTTCGAGGAGCTCCGAAAGACCATCGTCTCGAAAAACTACACCCGGTACCCGGTGTACGAGGGCGAACGGGAGAACATCGTGGGCTACCTGCATATCCGCGACCTGTGGCGCTACGTTGACAGCGGGCAGGAGTTCCGGATCAGAGACTGCTTGAGAGAGGCGCACTTCATCCCGGAGACCAAGCCGATCCTCAAGCAGCTCGTGGATTTCCAGCAGATGCGCCTGCACATCGCCTTTGTGGTGGACGAGTACGGCACGGTCAAGGGGGGCATCACGCTCGAGGACATCATCGAGGAGATCACCGGCGACATCGTCGACGAGCACGACATCGTCATGGCCCACGTCATTCCGGTGGGCGAGCGGAGCTTCATCATCACGGGCAACATCAGCCTGCGCGACCTCGGCAGGACAATCGATCGGGAGTTCCCCGAGGAGTACGACACCCTCTCGGGCCTGATCTACGAGCTGCTCGACCGCATTCCCGAGGAGGGCGACAAGGTGGTGTGGCAGGACATGCAGTTTCGCATCGAGCGCATGCGCGGCAACCGCATCTCCCGGGTGCGCGTGACCATCAGGAAGGAGGAGCCGGCCGAGCCCGAGTGAGCCCTGGGCGATAAGCCGGCAGCCCGGCTATTCCCTGGCTTTTGCCCTTTCCAGGGCCAGCGCCGCGTCCGAAGGCCGGATGTAGAGCGGCTGCGCCGGCTCGATCGTTCCCCTCTCCGCCTGGAGCCGGGCCAGCTGCGCAACCACGGACGCCCTGGGATACCACAGGTGCTCCGGGCCTTCGCAAAAGTCCGGGCCCAGGGTCTGCGCCAGGACATCGCGGTAGAGCCCTACGCCGTTTCCGATGAACAGGGTCTCGCCTTTCACCATCGTCCCGATCGACCCGGGCCTGATGTTCACCGGCGGGCACAGCGGGTTGCCGTCCGGGGCGTACAGGCGGCAGAACACCTCGGACTTTCTCGCGTCGATCATCGGCATGATGTTGAGGCAGGAGGGGAGGGCGCCCCAGGCGATGGCATCCAGGGTGTTCACCCCGGCAAGCCTGCACCCGAGTGCCGTTGCCAACCCCCGGGCCGTGGCCACCCCGATCCGTATGCCCGTGAACGAGCCCGGCCCCACGCCCACGGCGATGAGCTCCACATCCTTCTTGCCATAGGGCCCGAGCGTAAAGAGCGTGTCGATGATCGGCAGCAGGCTCCCCGCGTGGCCGGCGCGCACGGGGACGCTGATCTCGAGCGCGGGCCCGGAGTCCCCGGCGAGGGCCACGGTACAGAGAGGGGTGGAGGTGTCGAGAGCCAGGATCACCACGGCCCGTTACCTCTCGAAGATCCGGGCCAGGTCGTTGTAGAAGGCAAGGAGCATCAGGAGGATCAGCAAGAAGAGCCCGATCTGCTGGGCGATCTCCCTGGGCCTGCCCTCCACCGGGCGGCCGGTCACGGCCTCTATGCCGAAGAGCAGCAGGTGGCCGCCGTCCAGCACGGGGATGGGCAGCAGGTTGATGAGAAAGAGGTTGATGCTCACGAAGGCGATCATCGAGACAAAAGGCAGCAAGCCGGCCCGAAAGGTCTCGCCGGATACCTGGGCGATGAGGATGGGGCCTCCGAGGCTCTCCCGCAGGTCGATGGTGCCGTCGATCATCTTCCAGACCCCGATGCCGGTGAGCTCGATGACCTTCCAAGTCTGCGAGAAGCCGTAGCCGATCCCGGAGAAGAATCCCAGGTCCTTCATCACGATCTCCCCGGAGCGGGCGATGCCGATCATGGGGCGCTCGACTTCCTCTCCAAAGATGTTCTTGTCCTTCGTAATCACCGGTGCAACCCAGACCGTGAGCCGGGTACCGTCACGCTCGATCACCAGCTCGATCTTCTCTCCGGGGGCGTTTCCCTGCATGGTCAGGGAGATGTCTTCCCACGACTCGACCGGGGATCCCTGGATGGAGACGACCCGGTCGCCCGCAGCCAGGCCCGCAGCCTCGGCAGGGGAGCCCTCCATCACCTTGCCCACCACGGGCGGTATGGTGGGGACGCCGGTCCAGCCGATGACCATGTAGATGACAATGGCGAGCAGCAGGTTGAACACCGGGCCGGCCACCACAATGAGCGCCCGGGCGCCCACGCTCTTGTTCGCGAACGAGCGGTTGGGGTCCACAGGCGCGAGCTCCTCGTCCTCGGAGGGGCCTTCCCCGAGCATCTTGACGTACCCGCCCAGGGGAATGGCCGAGAGCCGGTACTCAGTCTCGCCGATGCGCTTGCGTATGAGCGCGGGCCCGAAGCCCAGCGAGAACTTGAGCACGCTCACGCCGTTGAGCTTTGCCAGCAGAAAGTGTCCGAGCTCGTGGATGAAGATCAGGATCCCGAGCACGATAATAAACGCGATAAGGGTGGTCATGATATCATGTTCTCCGCTACTTCCCTCGATTCCCGATCCAGCTCGATCAGGTCTTCGGGAGACTCTACCCGCCGCCGGGCGAGCTTGTCCATAGTGTTTCGTACGACCCGGACGATCTCGTCGAAGCGGATGCGGCCCTTCAGGAACGCCTCGACCGCGATTTCGTCCGCTGCGTTCATCACGCACGGAAGGACCTCGGGCTGCTCCATGGCATCCCGGGCCAGCGCGAGGGCTGGAAACTTCTCTTCGTCCGGGTTGAAGAACTTGAGCGCGCCCATCGAGGCGAGGTCGAGCCTGGGTACGTCGAGCTCCAGGCGCCGGGGCCAGGAAAGCGCGCAGGCGATCGGCACGCGCATGTCCGGCACGCCCATCTGGGCCTTGATGCTACCGTCCCGGAACTCCACCAGCGAGTGCACGATGCTCCGGGGATGCACCACCACCCCGATCTTTTCCATGCCCACCTTGAAGAGCCAGTGCGCCTCGATGATCTCGAGCCCCTTGTTCATCATGGTGGCCGAATCGATGGTGATCCTCCTGCCCATGGGCCAGGTGGGGTGGTTCAGGGCCTCGGCCGGGGTGATGCTGTGGAAGGTCTCCCTGGGCCGGGTCCGGAACGGCCCCCCCGAGGCGGTGAGGATGATGCGGCACACGCCCTCGGGGTCTTCGCCCGCGAGGCACTGGAACACCGCGGAGTGCTCGGAATCCACCGGCAGGAGCGTGCCGCCCGTCTGCTCGATCTCCCGGGTGATGAAGTGACCGCCGATGACCAGGGACTCCTTGTTCGCCAGGGCCAGGACCGCGCCCTGCCGGATGGCCGCCAGCGAGGGCAGGAACCCGGCAGCCCCTGAGATGCCGTTTACCACGATGTCGGGGCCGGCAAGGGCGACGAGCCGTGCGGCCGCGTCCTCTCCCCGGAGCACCTCTCTCCTTCCGAGGGCCCGGCCCGGGCTGGAAGCCATGGCCACGAGCTGGACCTCAAACTCGCGGGCCTGCTTCTCCAGGAGCTCCACGTTGGATCCGGCGGAGAGCCCGACGACCCGGAACTCATCCGGCCTGCGGCGGAGGATGTCGAGGGTGGACAGGCCGATGGAGCCTGTTGAGCCGAGGACGACGACCTTCTTCATTTACTGCAGCACCCGGACGGCGAGGTAAATGAAGATCCCTACGGGAACGATCCCGTCCATTCTATCGAGCATGCCGCCGTGGCCGGGTATCAGGCGGCCCAGGTCCTTGACCTGGAAATCGCGCTTGAACATGGAGGCGGTCAGGTCGCCCAGGAGATCCAGCAGGCCTACGGCGCCGGCGAGGACCGGGATTACCCAGGCCGGGTACGGGGCTTCCAGCGGCAGGAAGCGTGAGTAGACGAGGAAGAAGAGGCTCCCGCCCAGCACGCTCGCGACCAGCCCGCCCAGGAGCCCCTCGACCGTTTTCTTGGGGCTCAGGCGCGGCGCGAGCTTGTGTCTGCCCAGGTTCTTGCCCGTGTAGTACGCGCCGATGTCGGCCAAGAAGGTGGCCAGGAGCCCGAAGATCATCCAGAACCTGCCGTCGATGCCGTTTCGCACCAGGATCCAGAAGCCCAGCAGGGCCAGGGGATAAACCAGGCCCGCAATCGCGAAGCTCACCTGGCGGGCGGTTGCCTTGCCCTTCTCGAACAGGTAGACCCCGGCAGCGAGGATGAGCAGGCCGGTGACACAGAGCAGGAGCAGGGCTTCGGGGAGGGAATTCATATATATATAATATAGGTATGGAAACGATCCCGCGAGCCCGATGAGCCCCAGCACCTGGGCCCCGCCGGAAAGGCTCAGCCGGTAGAGCTCGTGGAGGCACAGCGGCAGCACGATGAGCGCGATGAGAAAGAGGGCCAGCGGCGGGCCAAAGATCGCCGGCACCGCAAAGATGACCACCAGGATGAGGGCGCCCAGGATGCGGATCATGGCAGGTTCCGGCCCTCGACCTGTTCCGGGGTCATGCCGAAGCGCCGCTGCCTGGTGCGAAACCAGGAGAGGGCCTCGTCCAGGGCCGCATCGTCGAAGTCGGGCCAGAGGATGTCGGAGAAGTAGATCTCGGTGTAGGCGAGCTGCCACAGGAGGAAGTTGCTGATGCGCCGCTCACCCCCGGTCCTTACGAGCAGGTCCGGGTCCGGCATGAACGAGGTGTCGAGGTTGAGCGAGAGGGCTTCCTCGTCCAAGCGCTCGGGAGCGGCCCCGGAGAGCATGATCCTGCGCACGCCCCGCACGATGTCGTCCCTGCCGCCGTAGTTCAGGGCCACGGTCAGGTGCAGCTCGTTGTTGTGCGCGGTCTCCTGCTTTGTCGCTTCGATCTTGCGCACGAGCGCGGGGGGAAACTTCGAGAGATCCCCGATGGTGTGGAGGCGCACGCCGTTTTCCACGAGCCTGCCCACCTCACGGTCGATGAACCCTTCGAGGAGCTTGAAGAGGCCTTCCACCTCCTCTTGGGGACGCCTCCAGTTCTCTGACGAAAAGGCATAGAGGGTGAGGTAGCCGATCTTCCGGACCTTGGCGGCCTCGACCACCCTCCTGGCTGTCTGTGCCCCGGCCTCGTGCCCTTTGAGACGGGGCAACCCGCGACCCTTCGCCCAACGGCCGTTGCCGTCCATGATGATCGCGAGGTGATCGATCTTGTTCGTCATATTGAGGCCTTGTTAGCACAGGCCCCATGGGTGGTCAACAATGAGCTTCGGGCGCTCTCGAGAGGCCGAAAACTTTTCCTGGAAAGGCGGTTTGACCCTCTTGACACACCCTTGAACCGAGGAGTAGGTACTCTCTTCTGCACAGGTCAAAAAGAGGGAAAGAGTGTTCTTAAGGGTTCACGAATCAGGGCGATCCGGGATGCCTCCGGTGAGAAGGGTGTCGGGGTGGCGCATCCCGATGCCGGATGCAATGGAAAAAAGGCTTGCGGAAAAATGTGTCCAAGCCACATTAACCCTTGACTTTTGAGTGATCCTTGAGATACAGACACTTTCTGCGCAAGCTATTCGTGCGCACAAAAGGGCTGGAGTAGCTCAATCGGTAGAGCAGCTGATTTGTAATCAGCAGGTTGCGGGTTCGAGTCCCATCTCCAGCTCCAAGACGCGTACCGGAGGGGTTCCCGAGCGGCCAAAGGGAGCAGACTGTAAATCTGCCGGCTCAGCCTTCGGAGGTTCGAATCCTCCCCCCTCCACCAGAAGTGTGAGGGGCGTAGGAGACGTGAGTCGCATTGACTGCGCTTCCTTGTTGATGCGGGAGTAGCTCAGTTGGCTAGAGCATCAGCCTTCCAAGCTGAGGGTCGCGGGTTCGAATCCCGTTTCCCGCTCCATACCCCTCTTGTTTAAGGATACGTGCCCACGTAGCTCAGTAGGTAGAGCACTTCCTTGGTAAGGAAGAGGTGCCCGGTTCAATCCCGGGCGTGGGCTTCATTTATGGGCTTGCGCAGAGAAAAAACTATTAAGGGGGACAGCCGATGGCTAAGGAGACATTCAAGAGGGACAAGCCGCATGTGAACGTGGGGACGATTGGGCACATAGATCATGGGAAGACGACGTTGACGGCGGCGATAACGAAGCATCTGGCGAAGAAGGGACTGTCGG
>JBASVF010000083.1:0-3700 GCA_049275795.1 Desulfomonilia bacterium | reverse complement strand
CTGCAAAGCATTATTCGTCGTCGCCGCGCGTCAAGATTGTTCTCCTTTGTGAAGACGCTGAGGGCTGAGCCCATGCACGGCCACGTCCTGATGCGCGATATCCGGCCCCCGAGCATACCCGAGATCCTGGACGAGCTCGACCTCGAAGCGCCCAGAACCCGGGCGGATTGCATCGACGGCCCCAGGCCCTGCCCGTGGGTTCGCTGCGAGTGGCATGCCCTGTGGGTGCTCAGATCGGACAGGCTCCTTCCGCTGAAGCAGTACACCGATGAGCAGCTGGTGGAGATCATCTCCACCATGGAGCACTCGTGCGTGCTGGACATCTGCGACATGGGAGGGGCAACCCTCGACCTGGCCGGCGAGGTCCTCGGCACGACCAGGGAGCGTATCCGGCAGATCGAGGAGTACGCCAAGGTATCGAGATCCGGGGTCCGGTTCCAGACCGGAGCCCTGGCAAAGCTGAGGCACCCGAAGACAGTGCGCATGCTCAGGGTGTTCTGGAAGGACTAGCGCGTGGCAGAGCTACCGGTCCCATTCTCCGAGGCGACAAAGATCATAGGCTGCATGAACAAAGACCTGGCGGAGGCGATCCGCGACGGCAGGCTCATGGCCATCAGGGGCGATTGGAACAAGCTCGACCCGGTGTCCTTCCGGCTCTACTGCGAGCAGGAGTACGGCATCAAGATCGACAGGCTGCCGGAAAAGCGCAGGCGCTCCAGACAGGTCCCGCTGCAGGCGTTCTCGAAGAAGGCAATGCGGAAGCAGAAGCGCAAGAAGGTTAATCCGAGCAAGTTCGGATAATATTTTCACAACAAACAAACGCCTGATATCGTTAGTTGTTTACGTTTTCACTTAACCTTTCCCAAAAAGCAGGCATAATTTTGCCAGAAGCAACACACGTGTGCATGAGGGAAGGCCGATGATCCTGAAAACATTCGAGGTAGGTATGAACATCGCGGGCTGAGGGCAGCGGTTTCCTTCAGGAAGGGTTATGAGTATGGCCATGGTTCGCACTGCAGCCCTTTTGAGGGGGCTGGCCTTTCGCGTTGTTTCAAACCGCCGATCTACCGCCGCCGGCGCCGCAGCAATCATCGTGGCGATCGCCACAGACCTCGGGTACACCCTGGACCCCGAGCTTGTCCTGGAGATCATCCTGTACGGCTACGGGCTCTGTCAGCTATTCATGCGCGATTCCGTCGCAAAGAAGCGGGCCCCGGGGTGCTGAGGCGATGGACGCCGCGCATGCGTGCATTCAGGACCGGAAGATCCGGGATTTGTGCGATAAAACCGGCAGGATGGACGAGAGGGTCAAGGTCCTCGAGCGCAATGCTGAGGAGATATTCGTGGGCGAGGACAGCATGAAATCCCGCCTGATCGAGGCCGAATGCGGAATAACGACGATCACGAATACGATCAGGTCCTCGTCGAAGGCGCTGATGTGGTTTCTGGGGATCGTGGTGGCCGTGCAAATCGCCGCGTTCGGCGGGCTGTCGGTCTACTGCTCACACCTGGCGCAGACGACCCAGGCGGCATCATCGATCGGGCAGCAGGCACAGGAGCTGGCGAGCCATGGTGATTGAGACCAGTCTCTACAGGGTGGCGGTCGGCCTCGAGGGCCTGCGGGAGATCCCGGGGGAGGAGGACAACCCCTTTATCGTCTGGTGCATGAGCCTGACCAGCATCCCCAAGCCCTACCACAAGGACGAAACCCCATGGTGCAGCGCCCTCCTCAACGGCCTGTGCTACCTCCTCGGCCTGCCCCGCTCCGGCTCGGCGGCTGCCAGGTCATGGCTCAGGGTGGGCAAGCCTGTCGGGTTGCACGACGCGCTGATCGGCATGGACATCGTGATCCTCAAGAGAGGGGCCGCGCCGCAGCCTGGACCGGAGGTCCTGGACGCCCCGGGACACACGGGCATCTTCGCGGGGTATGACGGGGACAGCATCAGGGTCCTGGGCGGCAACCAGGGCGACCGCGTGTGCGTGGCGCCGTTCCCGCTGGAGGATGTCCTCGGAATCAGGAGACTACAGCCGTTTGGCTGAAAGGAGAGAAGATATCATGAAGAGACTCGACATTTTTCTGTTACTGCTGGCCCTTACCATCGGCCTGACGATCGCTCCGGCCTCGGCTGACACGCTGACCAAGCTGGACATTACGCCGTACCCGGGATTCACGGTCAACGAATACCTCCTGGTCATGGACTCTGGCGGAACCGCCACCACCGATCTGACCTATGAGATCACCGGCGAGATCCTCTGCGTGGAGACTGTGCCGGGGGCAGCCGCAAAGGCCCCGACAGACGAATATGATCTGAAACTGGAGGACGGTCTCGGCAACGACATCATGGGCGGGGCGCTTGGCGGCAGGGATACCGCGAACGCAGAGCGCGCATGGCCGATGGACGGCACCACGGTCATTTATACCGGCGTGCCGACCAAGGGCAAATTGTCGGTCGCTCGCGAGAACAACCTGGTGAAGGACGCAGAGGTCACCATCCGGATCTTCGTCAAGAACCAGCACCGGGGCTGGAGGTAAGCCATGGCTGTCATCAGACCAAGGTCCGAGACCATCAATGCGGCGGGCAAGTTCACCCCTCCGATCTGCGTGAAGGACGGGTGCGACGTGTTCTTTGAGGACACTGACTTCCAGGGCACGATCACGGTTCAGTCGCGGTCCTGCGATTCGACAACCTGGAACGACGAGGAGAGCATTCCCTGCGACGGGAACAACTGGCACCGGCGTTACCCGGGCAAGAAGGTGGATTTCCGCGCCGGCTGCAAAGACGGCGAGTTTACCTCTGGGTCTGCCCGGGTGATCGTGCAGGGGTGACGGGAGGGAGGCCATGAAGAGGAAGGACAATACCAGCGTCGTTCGGGAGTTCTACCACGGGCTGATCGAGGACGAGGAGCGCCGGACATTCAGGCGGCTCCTGCGCATGAGCAGAAAGCGGCGCGAGGAGGTCGTTGAAACGCTCATAGCGGACCAGGCCATGGCCTTCGACGATATCACCAAGAAGGCCCTGCTCGAGATGCCCCCCATGACCAGGAAGGAGATCGCCCGGGCGCTTGCGAGGCGGACGCGGTGGGCGGTCCTGGAAGCCCTTGCCGCGATCCTCGGGAGGCTCTTCAGGTGAGCAGCGACGCCCTCGGAAGATACCGCGCGGCCCGGCACCTGGTCAAGACGGCCGACTGCGTCGTGTGGCGGGCCCCCGTGACGCTGAACCCCCGCTACTGGGTGGGAATGCTGATACGGATCATCAAGGGCGATGAGGTCAACCACGCCTCGTTCGTCGTGCGTGACGAGCTCCAGGACAAGATCATCGAGGCCCTGGAGGGCGGGGTGGTTCCCCGGAGGCTCTCGAAGAGGCTCGACGAGTACGACGGCCGGGCATACCTCCTGCGACTCCGCGACGAGTTCGACTGCATCCGCGAGGGCGCTGCCCGCAGGGCCGAGGAGTGGGCGGCCAAGAAAGACCAGTATGATTGGATAGGGTGCGCGACGCACCTGATCACCAGGCCCCCGGTGAAACCTCCATGGCACTGTTCCGAGCTCTACTACGCCATGGTCTGCGAAGAGGTGGAGGCTGTGCGGGACCCGTTCTGTCTCGATGTCATGTACGCATGCATGGAGACCCTGAACGGCGGTGCTCCGCGGCCGGGCGACCTCAAGAAGCTGCCCATGTTCAAGCGTGGGTGGACGAGA
>JBASVF010000082.1:0-4048 GCA_049275795.1 Desulfomonilia bacterium | reverse complement strand
GTCCCGAGCGGACCATCTTCACTACCAACACCTCGATGCTGGTTCCCTCCATGATCGCCGAGAGGACCGGCAGGCCCGCGAAGTTCGCGGCCCTGCACTTCCATGACCTGCGGCTGTCCAACGTGGTGGACGTCATGCCCCATCCGGGAACCGCGCCCGAGGTAACCGAGCTCGTCAAGGATTTCGCAAAGAGCATCGGGCAGATCGTGATCATGCTCAACCGCGAGCATAATGGGTACGTGTTCAACACCATGCTCTCCAACCTCTTTTTCACCGCGCTCACGCTCGCCTCGAAGGGGGTCGCCACCGTCGAGGACATCGATCGGTCATGGATGGGCGTGCTCCACACCCCCATCGGCCCCTTCGGCATAATGGACCAGGTCGGGCTCTCCACGGTCTACACCATCACCGATTACTGGGCCAGGAAGACCGGTGACCCCCAGGCCCTGGCGAACGCCGAGTTTCTCAGGGGCTATGTAGACAAGGGCCACCTGGGCTACAAGACAAAGGAGGGCTTCTACCGGTACCCGAATCCTGCCTATGCCGAGCCCGGCTTCCTCACCGGAGAGGTCAAGGCCAAGGATTGAGCCGGGCCGGGCTCAGAGGCCTATCCCGTGCCGGAGCCTTTTTGAGCCCTTCCGAATCGTCGTGCCGGGTCCCGGGTGGGAACTCAGCTCCGAAAGATCGGCGAACCTGCCATGGCAGGTGCTTTTCCTCCATGATTGGGGTGGGATAAGTGAAAGGAAAGCGCACCGAGAAAGCGGCCGCCATGGCTGTTCTCACATCTTGTGCCGCCTCAGGCTCCTCAACTCGGTCTGAATCACCACTATAGGAGCTCCCGGATACGGCCGACGGCATTGCCTGCCTCGATCTCGAGCCTTCGTGATTCCCCGGGCAGGCTTGCCTCCAAGGCGGGTGCCATGGCGCCATGCATCCCGTGCGCCTCGGTGTTCAGAGATCGAGGCCTTCCTCGAGCCCGTGCATTTCCCCGGAGCGGGCCTTCAGGCATGGAGGCGGTGGTGAAACCAGGCCTTCGAAGGGTTTGATAAGTCGAATAAAAACATAATCGGCGGAGCTTTCAGGAGAAATCACTTCGATATGGACTCTGGCGGGCAATGGTTGTATAAGGTCTCCGTGAACAGTCAACAAGGGCTTGATTTTGCTCCATTGCCATACGTTCGGGGCGCAGCCGGAAAACCCATGCACGCGTATCGGTCCTTTCCGCCCTTTTTCCCCGTGCCGGGGCATTGGTGCAGGCTAGAGCTTCAGGAAAAACACCTACATCAAGGAGATGCATCATGGATACGATTTATTCCGACCTGTTCCTCTTCTGTCAGGCCGCCGCATCGCGCGGCACACCGGAGTTCATTTCGCCCAACCGGGTACTCTACGAAGACCGGGCCATCGTCCTGAGAAGGTTCGATGAGGACCGCACCGGCGACCCGATCCTGATCGTCCCTCCCCAGGCCGGCCACCACTCGAGCATCGCGGATTACGCGCCGGAGCAGAGCTTGGTGCAGACCTGTCTTCAGCACACCCGGCACCCGGTGTATGCGATCGAATGGAAATCGAGCACCCTTTCCAGGAGGGAGGAGACCATCGACGACCTGGTGTGCCAGCTCATGCTCTGCGTGAAGAAGGCGGGCTCTCCAGTGATCCTTGCCGGGCTGTGCCAGGGTGGGTGGCTCTCCACGATATACGCCGCGCTGTTCCCTGAAGACGTCCGGGCCCTCATGCTCGCCGCAGCGCCCATCGACTTCACGGCCGGCGGTGGCAAGATCCAGGACCTGGTGAACACCCTGCCCCTGTGGTACTACCAGTGCCTCGTGGACTGCGGCTGCGGGAACATGTCCGGCGACGTCATGCTCATGGGGTGGAAGATGATGAACGCATACGACCGGTTCGTGCGAGACTACGTGAATCTCTGGATAAACGTGCGCGACCGGAGCTACCGCGAGAGGACCCGGACATTCAGCCGCTGGTACGAGTATACCCAAGACATTTCCGGGCGCTGGTACCTCCAGGCCGTGGAACAGCTCTTCAAGCAGAACCGGCTGGTGCGGGGAACCCTGGAGGTCCTCGGCGAGTACGTCGATCTGAAGAACATCTCGTGCCCCCTGGCCCTGCTTGCCGGGGAAAGGGACGACATCACCCTGGTTCCCCAGGTGCACAACCTCGAGCTCTACGCGTCGACTCCCGAAAGCCGGGTGTTCAAGGCCGTGGTGCCGAAGGCCGGCCACATTTCAGTGTTCATGGGCAAGAGAGCGCTCAAACACGAATGGCCGGCCGCCCTGGCCTTTATCGACGAGGCGGCCTATTCCCCCGGCGCACGGGTTACGCAGGCCGATCTGACCGCCTTGGCGGGTTAGCCGGGATTTTTCACGGCATGCGGCACCGGCTCTCCACGGTGCCGCATGCCGGCAAAAACCCTCCACACCGGGGCATCGGCTCCCTTCCCCGCCAGGCCGGTGCACTCCACCTGGAAATCCTTCTCTCCTCCTCTCTTGAATGCCCGGAACGGGGTGCATGGGCCTCCTTGCCTGGTGAAGCCAAACCGGCAGCAGGCCCACACCCTCATCCGGCAGAACCCCCTGTGCTTCCGCGCGGCCCCGGCGGGGAAATCGTCTTGAGAAACGGCCGTGGTACCCTATTATTGGATTGAGATCAGAGCTTTTTGGCAAGGGGGATCGAGGAATGGACATGAAGAACATAGCCCTCCAGATCGTGGATTTGCAGAAAACCGCCTTCGACAGCGGCTATGAAACTCTCGTTGCATTGCAGGACCAGGCCGAGAAAGTGCTGAACGCCCTGGTAGACCAGACGGGCTGGTTCCCTTCCGAGGGCAAAGGGGCCTTGAGCGAGTGGATGGGCATGTACAAGCGGGAGAGAGACGACCTCAAGAAGGCTTTCGATGATGGGTTCGACCATCTTAGTTTCACCATAGCCTCCTCGTTCGAGTCCATGAAGCTTTGATCACCCTTTTAGGCCATGGACTCTCCCAGAGAAAGGAGGACGGAGCATGGACCAGAAAACCATGGTCAAACAGACCCTTGAGTTTCAGAAAAGCACCTGGGATTCCATGTACCAGGGCATGGTTGCGTTGCAGGACCAGGCCGAGAAAACGGTCGGTTTCTTCTTGGACAGGGTTCCTTGGATACCCGAGGAGGGCAAGAGAATCGTTCAGGAATGGGGCAATATGTATAAAAAAGGGAGGGAAGACCTCAAGCGGGTCGTAGATGACGGGTATGACAAGATGGAGTCGTATCTGGTCTCCACGGTCGAGGCTACTGAACGGGTTGCAGGGCAGACAGCGCGACAGGCCGCACAGCAGGCTTCCCGGGCTGCATCTGAAACCAAGAAGGCTGCCGGGAAGTAGCCGGGGCCGAGCGATCGTTTTCTTCCTGCGAAAACGGTCTGCTGCCGGGATATCCAGCCGGGAGCGCACAGTTACCGCTGATGGCCGATAACCCGAGGTCTGAAGAATTCCCCGGAAGTGGGATGCCGGGAAAAACGCTGGCAGGATCGTGCTGTTCCAGGAGATTTCTGATCACGGACTTCTCAGAATGCGCGCGCATGAGGCAACCGGCGTGAGCGCTTAAAGGGAAATGGAAATCCCGGCGCATGAGGAGATGCTGAATTTTCGGGCGCAAGCCCGTCGATAAGGAGGAACGGCATGGAACAGGGACGCTTGATCAGGCAGATGATCGATTTTCAGAAGGCATCGTTCGACAACAGCTTCAATGCCATGGTCCTGATCCAGGAGCAGACCGAGAAGATGGCCAGGAACTTCCTCGATCAGGCAAGCTGGCTCCCCGAGGAAGGCAAGGAGGTCCTCTCACAGTGGATTGGCGCCTACAAGAAGGGAAGGGACGCCTTCAAGAAGTCGGTGGATGAGAACTACCGGAAGGTCGACGAGTTTTTCAGCGCTCGAGAGAACAAGCCTGCATGAATGATCACGGCCGTCCCCTGCCCGGAAGGAGAAAGGCATGATCTTCTCCCAAGCCATGGCCTCTGGCGGGCCGGCTTCCCCGGTTGAGGCCCCCGGGCT
>JBASVF010000081.1:0-3715 GCA_049275795.1 Desulfomonilia bacterium | reverse complement strand
ATCGCGCACCGGTCGTGGCACACCTTGCCGATCCGGGTGATTTCGAGGAGGACCGACCGCCCTGCCCTAAGCCGTGTTCCGATACTCAGCTCATGGAGCACGATGCCTTGCGTGGTGATGTTCTCGGCAAAGTCTCCCGGGCCCACGTCGATCCCCTTTGCCTTGATCTTCTCGATGCTCTCCTGCGCAAGAAGGCTCACCTGCCGGAAATCCGTACCGGCATGTCCGTCTCCTTCGATCCCGAAATCCTCTCTCAACAGGCACCTGCCTGAGGGGTGCTTTTTCTGCCCCTTTCCGGTGCTGGTGTTGACCGAGAGCACCTTTCCCGCTCGGATAATAGGCACATTGTCCTGGGGTATTCTGTTGTCCTGCTGCATTCTCCCGCCTTCTTTTTTTGATAATCTTCTTGACACCTGTATTGAACAATCTTATTTACTAGCTTATCGATAGTATTAGTAGTGTTAGAGGGAAAGATCAATGAAAATAACAACGCGATCACGGTACGGGGTACGGCTGATGCTCGAATTGGCCAGAAACTTTGAAAAAGGCCAGGTCCTGCTCAAGGATATCGCCAGGAACGAGGAAATCTCGGAGAAATACTTGAGCCTCATCATCATTCCCTTGAGAACGGCAGGGCTCGTGCAGTCGACCAGGGGGGCGCACGGCGGGTATTCGCTCACCAGACCCCCGGAGGAGATCACCCTCAAGGACATCGTGCAAGTCCTCGAGGGCGGGATCTCTCTGGTGGACTGCGTCGTGAACTCATCGTCGTGCTCCCGGTCCCAGACCTGCGTGAGCCGCGACGTCTGGTCGATCGTGAGCGAGCGGATCTCGCAGACGCTTGAATCCATCAGTCTCGGAGACCTCCTCGCCAAGACACGGGAAAAGGCCGACAGCGCCCCCGTATATCACATCTGACGGAAGTGACGCATATGGAGATGCATATGGATACAAAACCAATCTATCTCGATCACGCAGCAACCACGCCGGTGGCACCCGAGGTGATTCAGGCCATGCTTCCCTTTCTGGAAGGCGCCTACGGCAATGCATCGAGCCTCCATTCCTTCGGGCAGGAGGCAAAGGCCGCCGTTGAGGCGGCGCGGACGCGGATCGCGTCATTCATGGGAGCCCGGCCGGAAGAGATCGTCTTCACCAGCGGAGGCACCGAGAGCGACAATTTCATCATCAAGGGCATCGCCCTTTCACGAAGAGACCGGGGAAACCACCTCATTACCTCATCCATCGAGCACCATGCCGTGCTCGAAACCTGTGATTTTCTCCGGAAACAGGGGGTTTCGGTTACTTTGCTGCCGGTCGATTCAAACGGCCTGGTAGATCCGGACGACGTAAGGAAAGCAATCACGAACAAGACCATCCTGATCTCGATCATGCACGGAAACAACGAGATCGGCACCATCGAGCCCATAGCCGAGATCGGTTCTATCGCCCGCGAGCACGGGGTTGCCTTCCACACCGATGCGGTCCAGACCTTCGGCCATGTCCCGATCGATGTGGATCAGCTCAAGGTTGATTTCCTGAGCGCGTCCGCCCACAAGCTCCACGGCCCCAAGGGCGTCGGGCTGGCCTATATCCGGAAGGGTGCAAAGATCACCCCCCTGCTTCACGGAGGAGACCAGGAGAAGAGGCGCAGGGCATCCACCCTGAACGTGCCCGGCATCGTGGGCTTTGGCCGCGCGGTCGAGCTCGCCGCTGAGAGCATGCAGGCCGAATCGGTCCGGCAGGCGGTCCTGAGGGACCGCCTCGTGGAAGGCCTGCTCTCCGGGATCAGCGATACCTACCTCAACGGGCACCCCGTCCGCAGGCTCCCGAACAACGCCAACCTCTCGTTTGCCTTCGTGGAGGGAGAAGGCCTGCTGCTGAGCCTCGACATGGAAGGCATTGCCGTGTCGACCGGGTCGGCATGCACCTCGTCGAGCCTTGAGCCTTCGCACGTGCTCGAGGCCATCGGGGTTCCCGTGGAGCTCGCCCACGGCTCGATCAGGTTCTCCCTGGGAAGGGACACCTCGGCGGAAGATATCGACCGGGTGCTGGAGGTGATGCCCGGCATCGTCAATCGGCTGCGCGCCATGTCGCCGCTTGCAAGGAAAGGAGCATCTTCATGAGACCCAACTGTGTATACAACGATAAGGTAATGGACCATTTCAGGAACCCCAGGAACGTCGGCGAGCTGGAGAACCCTGACGGCGTCGGGACGGCCGGCAACCCGGTGTGCGGCGACATCATGGAGCTCAGCATCAAGGTCGAGGACGATGTCATCAAAGACGTCAGGTTCAGGACCTTCGGCTGTGGTGCGGCCATCGCCACGAGCTCCATGGTAACCGAGCTGGTGAAGAACAAGACCATCGACGAGGCGCTGGCCGTGAGCAACAGAGCCGTGGCCGAAGCCCTGGGCGGCCTGCCGCCGATCAAGATGCACTGCTCGGTGCTGGCAGAAGAGGCGCTTCGCGCCGCCATCGACGATTACCGCAAGAAACAGGATGGAGCATGAGCCGGGACAGCCTCGTAAGCGAGATCACAAGGCTCAAGAAACAGAGAAACGCGGTCATCCTCGCCCATAACTACCAGCTCCCCGAGGTCCAGGACATCGCGGACTTCGTGGGAGATTCCCTGGGCCTGAGCATCCAGGCGGCCGCAACCGGCGCGGAGACGATCGTCTTCTGCGGGGTACATTTCATGGCCGAGACCGCCAAGATCCTCTCTCCTGACAAGACCGTGCTCCTGCCCGACCTCGAGGCAGGGTGCCCCATGGCGGACATGATCACGGCCCATGACGTGAGAGAGCTGCGCAGGCAGTACCCCGGCCGCACCTTTCTCTGCTACGTGAACACCACGGCCGCGGTCAAGGCGGAATGCGATCTCTGCTGCACCTCGGCAAACGCCGTGAGCATGGTAAGAGACATCACCTCGAAGGGCGGAAGCGTGGTGTTCGTGCCGGACGAGCATCTCGCCGGGTATGCAGCCGCTTCCACGGGCTGCGATATCGTGGCCTGGCAGGGTTTCTGCCCGACCCACGCCCGGATAACCCCCGAGGACATCCTTGAGCTTAAAGAACGCCACCGCCACGCCGTGGTCCTTGCTCACCCCGAGTGCAGCGCCGAGGTGCGGGAACTTGCCCACGAGGTCGTCTCTACCGAGGGCATGTGTCTCCGGGCCCGCGATATGGAAGCCGGTGAGTTCATCGTCGCAACCGAGCTCGGAATACTCCACCGGCTGCGCAGAGAAAATCCTGCAAAGCGCTTTTATCCCGCATCGGAGGAGGCCTTGTGCCCGAACATGAAGCTTACCACCCTGGAGAAGATCCATCTCTCCTTAAGTGAAATGCTCCACCCCGTCACCATCGACAGTGATACCCTCTTTCGGGCCAAGAGATGCATCGACGGGATTCTCGAGTACCGCTGGCAGCACCGTGGGGGGCATCTCCCGCCTCGTGCCGGACAGGGGCTGTAGACGCCCGGGGCCTGGTAAGCCGGCGGGCCGTCCTGCCGGCGCATCGGTACTGCATCGCGAAGCTCAAGCAGATAAGCGCCACGCCCGGGCCAGGCCGGCAAACAGCCCGAGCGGTGCCCATGCACGTCTTCCATTGCCGCATCCCCATGAAGATCATCCTCCAAGAGATTCCAGAGAAGAACTAGTATTTACCTGACAGTTATCGCCAATGTTCTTGACCCGACACCGGTATTGTCCTATACTGATG
>JBASVF010000080.1:0-4126 GCA_049275795.1 Desulfomonilia bacterium | reverse complement strand
GACGAGCACGGCCGAGAGCAGCGCGGCCAGGGCGACGGGCTGGAAGACCCCCAGTCCTGGCTTGAGGATGAGTATCACGCCCATAAAGCCAACGAGCACGGCGCAGATCGCCTGCCGGCCCAGGGGCTCGCCCAGCCAGATACGGGCGATGACCGGGAGGAAGAGCGGGCTCGTGTAGGAAAGCAGCACGGCCTCGGCCAGCTTCATATGCGCAAGGGCGTAGAAGTAGCAGTACATGGCCCCCAGCCCGGTCAGTGCCCGGAAGAGGTGGAAGCGTGCCATGGTGGGCGAGGGCCGTATCGAGAAGCCCCCCTTGCGCCCCAGGAGGACCGGCACCAGGAAGGCCAGGGCGAAGAAATTGCGGAAGAACACGATCAGCTCGCCCGGGACCGCGGACGAGGCGAGGCGCACCAGGGCGCCCATGACGGCGAACATCAGGGATGCCGTCAGGATGTTGAGCGCCCCTGCAGCGGGCCTTCCCGGGGTGTATGAGCCGGCCTGTGTCTTCAGAATGTCCCTCCACGATCCTGCGCGGCCGTTACCGCGCAGCCCTTGATTCCCGAACCCTTTGCGGCCCGGCGCGTTTCCGGAGAGCCCGCCGGGGATCCCCGCACAACGCATGGTAAACGCCGGGTTTATCCCAAGGCCCGGCGATGCAGTGCTGGAATGTACCAGACGAGCCGGACACGAGTAAAGGATCAACCGGATGTCCGCCTGCAGCCAGGTTGACATATATCCGCGCGTCTCGAATTATAATACTAGATACGACAGCGGATGGGACGACCCTGATATTCTTTCTTTGAGCGCCTTTTTCCTGCGGCGGCCTTCTCGTCTTTGCCGCACGAACGAGGAGATCCATGGTCCAGGCAGCGCACACCAGGCGTAACGATATCGACTGGCTGAGGGTCATCGCCACCTACCTCTTCCTGGTCTTCTCCGCGGCCCGGGTGTTCGATGCGGACCCTGCCTTCCATGTCAAGAACCCCGAGGTTTCGGGCTACCTGAGCCGGCTCACCCTTTTCCTCTCCCTGTGGCTCCCCATGCTTTTCTTCGTGCTGGCCGGGTGGTCGCGCAAGACTTCGCTCCAGGCGAGAAAAGGCATGGAATCTCTCAAGGAACGCGGCCTGAGGCTGCTCGTACCGCTCGTCTCCGGGTGCCTGCTCGTCTGTCCGGCCATCGTGTACGTCGAGTCGCGGCAGGTGCTCCCGGCGGCGGCCCGGTTTCAGCTCAAGGCAGGCGAGGTCCCCGGGCCGTTCCTGGCCTTCATGCAGGACTTCTTCACCCGGCTCGATACCTTCACCTGGGCGCACCTGTGGTTCCTGGCGTACCTCTTCGCGTTCACCCTGGTGTCGTGGCCGTTCTTCTCCTGGCTGCTCCACCGCAAGGTCATGCCCCTGAAGATCGGGGCGGCCTTCGTCTACCTGCCCATGATTCCGCTCGCCCTGATCAGGTTCACCCCCGGGGTGCACTGGCCTCACCCGGGAGAGGTCCTCAAGGACCGTGCGGGCCTCCTGTATTATTTCACCTGTTTCGTGCTGGGGTTCGTCATATCGCGATACAGCGCCTACGAGCGCGCCATCGACCGGGAGTACCTGCGAGCGGGTTTCCTGGGAGCCGGCCTGCTGGTATTGCCGCCGCTGCTGGTTGACGGCCCATCCCTGCCCGTTGTCTCCATGGCCGGATCGGCTGCAGGGTGGTGCCTGGTGGTGTGGGCCATGGGGTTTGCAAGGTCACACCTGGAGCACGGGAAGGCCTGCCCGCTTTTCCTGCGGGAGTCGACCCTGCCCGTGTACCTCCTCCATCTCCTGCCCGTGGTAGTGCTCGGGGGCTTCCTGGTGGCGCCCCTGGACGCGGGTATCGCGGTGAAGTTCGCGCTCCTCGTTTTCCTCTCCACGGGTATCACCCTGGCCGCATACTACCTGGGAATCCGCAGGGTCCCGGCACTCAGGCTGATCTTCGGCATGAAGCCCGAGCATGCCGATGGAGAGGACTGGAGGGACCAGGCAACGAACCGGGTGTAGAATGCGGGCCCCGGGCCCGGCGCCGAGGTGGGCTCCCGGCACGCGAGGCCGCCTGATTCCCCTCGGTCACCGCTTCATCACGGTACCGGGAGGCTCCGGTACGCGAGAGACCTGCCGGTATTTCCCCTGCCTCACGTCTCTTCAAGGGCGCGGTAGGGCTCACCGCCTGCGGCGGCGCATGCGTGCCGGGGGTTTTTCGGTGAGCACGTCCTTCTGCCGCTGGCGCGCCGCAGGGTCCTTCTCCACGAACACCTCCCGGCCAGAGAGGTCGCGGCCGGTGCAATACATCACGCTCGAGAGGGTCGAGGGCAGGGGCGTGAAGATCTGGACCTGCTCCGGGCTCATTCCGAGCTCCTTGGTTGCGAAATGCTTGAGGCTCTGCATGTCCTCGAGGGTGCACCCGGGGTGGGCGGCTATGAAGTAGTAGGTGAGGAACTGCTTCCTGCCGTCCTCGCGGACCAGGCGGGCAAAGAGGTCCCTAAACGCGCTGAGGAGCTCCGGGCCGGGCTTGCCCATGAGCTCGAGCACGTGGCGGGCCGTGTGCTCGGGCGCGATCTTGAGCTGCCCGGAGACGTGGTGCGCCACCAGCTCCCTGAGATACTTTTCGCCGTTTCTCTCGTCCGCCAGGACCAGGTCGTGCCTGAGGCCCGAGGCGACGAAGGCCTTCTTCACCCCTTGCAGGCCCCTGATCGCCCTCAGCAGCTCGATCTGCGGGCCGTGGTCCACCGTGAGGTTCGGGCACACCGAGGGAAAGAGGCACCTCCTGCCGCAGTTCGTTTGGCTCCGCCCGCGGCTGCACCCCATGGCGTACATGTTGGCCGTGGGACCTCCCACGTCGGAGATGATGCCCTTGAAGGCCGGGTGGCGGGTGAGATGCCGGGCCTCTTCCACGATGGAACCCTGCGAGCGCGAGACCACGGTGCAGCCCTGGTGCACGCCGATGGAGCAGAAGCTGCACCCGCCGAAGCATCCCCGGTGCGTGGTCAGCGAGAACCGCATGGTATCCAGCGCCCTCACGCTGCCCATCCGCTCGTAGAAGGGGTGGTGGTCACGCTCGAAGTCCAGGCTGTAGACCCGGTCGAGCTCATGCTGCGACAGGGGAGGCTGCGGGGGGTTGTGCACCAGGTACCGGCTGTCCTGGAGCTGGCAGAGCCGTAAGGCGCCTTGGTCCCCGCTGTTTTCCGCGAGCACCCGGAACATCCCGGCAAGGGCCTGCCTGTCGCGGACGATTGCCTCGTGCGAGGGAAGCTCGATACAGTCCCGGGGCTTCTCCCCGGAGGCAAAGCAGATGCCCTTGACATCCCGGTAGTCGCGGCCCTGGGACAGGCGGCGGGCGAGCTCGATCACCGTCCTCTCGCCCATGCCGTAGACCAGGATGTCGGCCTTGGCGTCGAAGAGCACGGACCGGCGGATCCGGCCGCTTACATGATCGTAGTGGGTGAGCCTCCGGGTGCTCGCCTCGATCCCTCCGAGGACCACGGGACGGGTGTTCTTGAAGTAGCGCCTGATGAGGTTGGTGTAGACGATCAGCGCCCGGTCGGGCCTGCGGTCGTTGACACCCCCCGGGGTGTAGTCGTCCGATTTGCGGCGTTTGCCCGAGGCCGTGTAGTTTGCCACCATCGAGTCCACGCACCCCCCGGTGACGCCCCAGAAGAGCGCGGGCTCGCCCAGGCGGGTGACGTCGGCCGGGCCGGCGACATCGGGCTGGGCGATGATGCCGGGCTTGAAGCCCGCATCCATGAGCACCTTGCTGATGAGCGAGACCCCGATCGAGGGGTGATCGATGTAGCTGTCCCCGGTTACGAGGATCACGTCGCATCTCTCCCAGCCGAGGGACTCCATCTCTGTGCGCGTGGTCGGTAGGAACATGGTGGGAGGAAGCATAGAGGATAATCGTCCGGCGCGCAATGCCCGCCGCAGGAGAACCGGTCAGCATGAGCGCTTTGTGTACGCGATTGTTACAATATTGTAACCACTGGGCGGCTGCCTTCTGTCCGGCGGGGAAAACCTTCCCTGAAACGCCAGCCGTGCCGTGGCGCGCGTTGTGGCACATGCATTGCTTTCATTTTTGCCACGCATCGATGATCGCACCCGTGGTCATCTCC
>JBASVF010000079.1:0-18670 GCA_049275795.1 Desulfomonilia bacterium | reverse complement strand
GAAGATGGACGAGTGGAAGCTCCGCTCCCGCGAAAAGATGATCGACTATGCCAGGAAGCACGGCATCCCGGTGCCGGTCACCAAGGACAAACCCTACAG
Source organism: Desulfomonilia bacterium (assembly GCA_049275795.1). Lineage (GTDB taxonomy): Bacteria > Desulfobacterota > Desulfomonilia > UBA1062 > UBA1062 > Phosphitivorax. The sequence goes on along the minus strand of JBASVF010000079.1, from coordinate 18,571 downwards.
CATGGATCGCAACCTCCTGCACATCAGCTTCGAGGGCGGCATTCTCGAGGACCTGTGGAACGAGCCGAGCGAGGACATGTTCGTGCTGACCTGCTCTCCGGAAAAGGCACCGGACAAGCCCACCGAGGTGGTGATCTCCTTCGTGAACGGGGACCCCGTGGCGGTCGACGGCGAGGAGCTGAGCCCGGCGAACCTGCTTGCGCGGCTCAACGAGCTCGGGGGCAGAAACGGCATAGGCAGGGTCGACATCGTGGAAAACCGCTACGTGGGCATGAAGTCGCGCGGCGTCTACGAGACCCCGGGCGGCACCATTATGCGGATCGCCCACCGGGCCATCGAGCAGATCACCATGGACCGCGAGGTCATGCACCTTCGCGACGAGCTCATGCCGCGCTATGCCACCCTGGTCTACAACGGCTACTGGTTCGCCCCGGAACGCGAGGCCCTGCAGCGCCTTATCGATTACTCCCAGCAGGGGGTGACCGGCGACGTGCGGCTCAAGCTCTACAAGGGCAACTGCATCGTCACGGGCAGGAGGGCCGAGAAGTCGCTCTATAACCCCGAGATCGCCACCTTCGGCGAAGACGCGGTCTATGATCAGAAGGACGCGGCCGGCTTCATCAGGCTCAACTCCCTGAGGCTCAGGATCAGGAACCAGATGGAGAAATGAAGAAGAAAAAGCCGTGGTCAGGCAGGTTCAGACAGGACACCAGTGAGCTGGTGGAGCGTTTCACCGAGTCGGTAAGCGTCGACGCCGGGCTCTACGCCCAGGATATCCGGGGCAGCCAGGCACACGCCGAGATGCTCAAGTCCGCCGGCCTGTTGAGCGAGAGCGAACACGAGGCGATCGCCCGGGGGCTCGCCGAGATCGCCCGGGACATAGAGAGCGGCACGTTCAGGCTCGATGAGTCGCTGGAAGACGTGCACATGAACATCGAGGTCGAGCTCGCAAGGCGCATCGGCGAGGCGGGCAAGAAGCTTCACACGGCCAGGAGCCGCAACGACCAGGTCGCCACCGATTTCCGCCTCTTCGTGCGAGAGGGCCTCACCGCGGTACGGGCCTCGCTCAGGAGGCTCATGGCCACCCTGGTGGAGACGGCCGGCAGGAACGTCGACACCATCATCCCGGGCATGACGCACCTGCAGCATGCACAGCCCGTGTCCCTGGCGCACCACCTGCTCGCCTACTTCGAGATGCTCCTGCGCGATTACGACCGGGCCGGCGATGCCATGAGGAGGCTCAATGTCTCGCCCCTGGGCAGCGCCGCCCTGGCCGGTACCCCGCATCCCATCGACCGGTTCATGACCGCGAAAGCCCTGGAGTTCGACGGGCCGTGCCGGAACTCCATCGACGGGGTGAGCGACCGGGACTTCGCCCTGGAGGCGGTGTTCTGCCTGAGCATGGTCATGATGCACTTGAGCAGGCTGGCTGAGGAGCTCGTCATCTGGAGCTCGCAGCCCTTCTCCTGGATCGTGCTGCCTGATGCCTTCTGCACGGGCAGCTCCATCATGCCGCAGAAGAGAAACCCCGATGTGCCGGAGCTGGTCAGGGGCAAGACCGGTGGGGTGTATGGCAGCTTGGTGGCCCTGCTCACCATGATGAAGGCCCTGCCCCTGGCCTATAACCGCGACATGCAGGAAGACAAGCGGCCCGTGATGGAGAGCCTGGACACGGTGCTCAAGTGCCTGGAAGTCATGGACGGGCTCATGCAGGGTCTTAAGACAAATCCCGGGGCGATAGAGCGCTCGCTCGCCGAGGGCTTCATCACCGCAACCGACGTGGCCGATTACCTGGCTGCACGAGGCGTGCCTTTCCGCGAAGCGCACCGCATCACCGGAGAGATCGTCTCGGATCTCGCCTCGCAGGGCAGGACACTCACCGACCTGAGACCCGAGGATTTTAAGCGATACAGCGGCTTCTTCGGCGATGACATCGTCGAGGCGGTCAGGCCCGAGTCCTCGGTGGACCGCAGGGCCAGCTACGGAGGCACGGCCAGGAAGAACGTCCGGGCCATGCTCGCGAACGCCCGCGCGCGGCTGGAGGGACTCCATGAGTAGGCGGCTCCTCGGGGCGCTGGGCATGCTCGTCCTCATGCTCGCCCTGAGCGCAGGCTGCGGCAGGAAGCTTCCGCCCCTGCCCCCGTACATGCCCGATCCCGTGTCCCTGGTCTCGGCCCGCTTCGCGGGCGAGGCGGTGGAGGTCAAGGCAAGGTGTACCCTCGGGGGGGGGATCGTCTCGCTGCTGGGCAAGCCGCTGGGCATCTGTCCCTCGTGCACCGACGATCTGACGGTCATCGACGAACGGGTCGTGGAGAGGGCCGGGACCCTGGTGCTCAGGGACCCGGTGCCCGAGGCACCCTCCATGGTCTACCGGCTGGCCTTCCGCAAGGGGAGCCTCTCTTCTATGACCGAGGCACGGGTCGTCAGGAAGAACTAGTTGAACCAGGAAGCGCAAACGATCAGGAGAAGAGACGCATGCACGATTTCGAATACCGGCATGGCAGGCTTCACTGCGGGGACGTGCCCCTCGACGAGATAGTCGCCCGGGTGGGCACCCCGTTCTACTGCTACAGCCTGCCCACGCTCCACCGGCACATCAGGGCCTTCGAGGAGCCCCTGGCCGGGGTGGACCACCAGACCTGCTTTGCGATGAAGGCCAACTCGAACCTCGCCGTGGTGAGCTACCTGGCGCGCCACGGCCTGGGTGCGGACGTGGTCTCGGGAGGCGAGCTCTTCCGGGCGCTCAAGGCGGGCATCCCGGGAGAGAGGATCGTATACTCCGGGGTGGGCAAGACCGCTTCCGAGATCGACATGGCCATCGAGGCCGGGATCCTGATGTTCAACATCGAGAGCAGCCAGGAGCTCGAGGTGATCAACGAGCGGGCCGGCTTGCTGGGCAGGAAGGCCCCCATCTCCATCCGGGTCAACCCGGACGTGGACCCCAGGACCCACCCCTACATCTCCACGGGATTGAAGGAGAACAAGTTCGGTATCGACGTGGAGGGCTCGCTGGCGCAGTATCTCAAGGCCAGGGACATGGAGCACATCGAGATACGGGGCATCGACTGCCACATCGGCAGCCAGCTCACGGACCTGAGCCCCTTTATCGACGCGGTGCAGCGGCTCAAGATGCTCATCTGCAGGCTTCACGACCACGGGATCTCCCTTTCCTGCCTCGACCTGGGCGGAGGGCTCGGCATCACCTACTCCGATGAGGAGCCGCCCCACCCCCGGGACTATGTCAGGGCCGTGCTCGACGCGGTGGGGCCCCTGGGCCTGAAGCTCATCTTCGAGCCGGGCCGGGTGATCGTGGGCAACGCGGGCGTCTTGGTCACGCGGGTGCTCTACCGCAAGCAGACCAGGAACAAGACCTTCATCGTGGTGGACGCCGGGATGAGCGACCTCATCCGGCCCTCGCTGTACGGGGCCTTCCACGACATCAGGCCGCTCAACGAGCCGAAGGGCGGCGCCCTGGAGGAGGTCGACGTGGTGGGGCCCATCTGCGAGTCAGGGGATTTCCTTGCCAAGAACCGCAAGATACCCATCCTCTCCCGGGGCGAGCTGATCGCGGTCATGAGCGCGGGGGCCTACGGATATACCATGGCATCCAACTACAACTCGCGCACCAAGCCGCCCGAGATCCTGGTGGATGGCGGGCGGTTCCATGTGGTATCGAAGAGGCAGTCCTACGAGGACCTGGTATCCGGGGAGACGGTCCCCGAGGAGATTCTCGCTTAAAAACAGGGGGAAGAGATGTTTTCAGGAGCGATCGTTGCCATCGTCACGCCCTTCAGGGACGGGCGGATCGACGAGAAGGCCTTCCGGGAGCTGATCAACTTCCAGATCGGCGCCGGGGTATCGGGCATCGTGCCGTGCGGCACCACGGGAGAGTCCGCAACCCTCACCCACCAGGAGCACGAGCGGGTGATCGACATCTGCGTCGACGAGGTGGGAGGCAGGGTCCCGGTGATCGCCGGCACCGGCTCAAACTCCACGGCCGAGGCCATCCGCCTCACGAGGCACGCCAAGGAGGCCGGGGCTGACGCGGCCCTGCTCATTACGCCGTACTACAACAAGCCCACCCAGAAAGGGCTCTACGAGCATTACGCCGCCGTGGCCGCGGCCTGTGACATCCCGCAGATCCTCTACAACGTGCCGGGACGCACCGGGGTGAACATGGCCGTGGATACCATCGTGAAGCTCTCGAAGATCGATGTCATCGTGGGCATCAAGGAGGCGAGCGGAGATCTCGTGAAGTGCTCCACCGTGGTGCGCGACACCCGGGAGGACTTCTGCCTGCTTTCCGGCGAAGACGCCTTGAATCTGCCCATCCTGTGCGTGGGGGGGACGGGCGCCATCTCGGTGACCGCCAACATCCTGCCGGCAAAGGTTTCGAACCTCATAAGGGCGTGGCACGACGGCGACGCCGCGACGGCCAGGAAGATCCACTTCGAGCTCCTCGAGATCAACGATGCCATGTTCATGGAGACCAACCCGATCCCGGTAAAGACGGCCCTGGCGCTCATGGGCAAGGTAAAGGAGGAGTTCAAGCTGCCGCTGTGCCCCATGACCGAGGCCAACCGGGAGCGGCTGGCACGGACGCTGACGGCTTACGGGGTGCTGGGCTGACGATCGGCGTGGCAAGGATGGGATCAGGAGGGGGAAAAGACATGATCAGGATCGGTATAAACGGCGCTGCGGGCAGGATGGGATCGCTCATCGTCCGCGGGGTGACTGAGTCCAGAGACATGGTGATCGCAGGTGCCCTCGAGGCACCCGGGCATCCCAGTATCGGCAAGGACGTGGGCACCGTCATCGGCGGGGGCAGGCGCGGGGTGAAGATCAGCGACACCCTGGAGAAGGCCTTCAGCACCGCAGAGGTGATCATCGACTTCACCTTTCCAGAGGCATCCATGAAGGCGGCACGGTATGCCGCATCCACGGGCAGGGCCATGGTCATCGGCTCCACCGGGTTCACCGAGGAGGAGACCGCGCAGATGGAAGTCTATGCCCGGGACATCCCAATCGTCATGGCCCCCAACATGAGCATCGGGGTCAACATCATGTTCAAGGTGGTCTCCCTGCTGGCCAGCCTGCTGGGCGAGGACTATGACGCGGAGATCGTCGAGGTTCACCACCGCCTCAAGAAGGATGCCCCTTCGGGCACGGCCATGGGGCTGGCCCGGGCCGTCGCAGAGGCCCGTGATGGCGAGCTCAAGGACCTGGCGAGATTCGAGCGGCACGGGATAATCGGCGCCAGACCCAAGGGAGAAATCGGCATTCAGACCCTGCGGGCGGGCGATATCGTGGGCGACCACACGGTGCTGTTCGCGGGCAATAACGAGCGCATCGAGATCACCCACCGGGCCCACAGCAGGCAGAATTTCGCCCAAGGGGCGCTACGCGCCGCACGCTGGCTCAAGGGCAGGAAGCCGGGGCTGTACTCCATGCTCGACGTGCTGGGGCTCGGCTCATGAAGATCGGGCGCGGCGTGGCGGCAAGCGGCGAGCTCGTGCGCCTTGCCACCGAGGACGAGAAGACCTTTTTCCGGTACGACCCCGAAACCCGGGCCGTGGGCGGGCCCGTGGAAATCGAGCGGCTGCTCGCACCCGTGATCCCGGGCAAGATTGTGGCCGTGGGGCTCAACTACCGGGACCACGCACGGGAGATGGAGCTGAAGCTGCCCGAAGAGCCCATCCTCTTCATGAAGCCCTCCACGGCCGTCATCGGCCCCGGCGACGTAATCCGCTACCCGGCGCAGTCCTCGCGGGTGGACTACGAAGCCGAGCTCGCGGTGGTGATCGGCAGCACCTGCCGGGAGGTGAAGGCCTGTGACGCCCGTGACTTCATCCTCGGCTATTCCTGCTTCAACGACGTCACGGCCCGCGACCTGCAGGCAAGAGACGGACAATGGACCAGGGCGAAGTCGTTCGACACCTTCGCGCCCCTGGGACCGTGGATCGCCACGGACATCGAAGACCCACACTGCCTGGAGATCACGGCCCGGCTCAATAGAGAGGTCAAGCAGCGCTCCAATACCTCCAACCTCATCTTCCCGGTCTTCGAGCTGGTCGAGTTCGTCTCCCACATCATGACGCTCAAGCCCGGCGACGTCATCGCCACGGGAACCCCTTCCGGGGTGGGACCCATGGAGCGCGGCGATACCGTGGAGGTCGAGATCCAGGGCATCGGGGTGCTGGTGAATACGGTAGCCTAGGCATGAACGGGTATCTCTCGCTGGGCTCGAACCTCGGGGACCGGATCGGGAACCTCAAGTCGGCCCTGGACCTGCTCCGCGGAAACGGGGTGAGGATAACCGCCGTCTCGAGCGTCTACGAGACCCGGCCCGTGGAGACGGAGGATGCCCAGGGCAACTACCTCAACCTGGCCGCGGCCGTCGTGTTTGACGGAAGCCCGCACGAGCTGCTCGAGGTCTGCCGCAGGGTGGAGTCGGAGCTCGGCAGGCAGAGGCCCTACTTCCATGCCCCCAGGACGATCGACATCGACATCCTCATGTTCGAGGGGATGAGCGTCTCGAGCCCGGAGCTCACCGTCCCCCACCCGCGAATGGAGCAAAGGGCCTTTGTCGTCTGGCCGCTCTCCGAGATCGCGCCTGATATTGTGTTGCCCTCTGGAAGAGGTATAATAGAGGTAAAGAGCCGCTTGCCTCATGACGAAATAGTCAGGGTGCGGAGTCTCCGTGATGAATGAAGCCGAGAACAAGACCTGGACGATCCTGATGGCTGACGACAACCGCCACGTCAACAATGTCGTCAAGGAGACCCTGTCCGAGTACGGGTTCAACGTCATCCAGGCCTTTGACGGCCGGCAGGCGTACCGGGCTTTCGAGGAGGCCAGACCCGATCTGATCTTTCTCGACTACCTCATGCCCGAGATCGACGGGTTGGACGTGCTCAGGATGATCAAGCAGAAGGACCCGAACTCCTTTGTGGTGTTCATCACCGGCGAGGGGTCCGAGGACATCGCCGTCCAGGCCATGAAGGCCGGCGCGAGCGACTACATCAGCAAGCCCCTCTCTCCGCCCGACCTCGTCCACGTGGCGAACAAGCTCATTCGCGAGCGGGAGATCCTGCTCGAGAACATCCGGCTCAAGAGCCGGGGCGATGCCTACAAGGACTACCTGGTCACCATCACCGAGACCATGGGCGAGGCGGTCATCACCATCGACAGCAAGGGAACGATCCAGTTCATGAACTCCATGGCACGCAAGTTCTGGGGCGAGCTCGACGAGATGAAGAACAAGCCCGTGGATGTGCTAATTCCGGACCCGGGTGTGCACATCCTCGAAGACATCGTGCAGGCCTTCTCCAGCGGGCTGGATCGCCTCGAGCGGGAATACGAGTTCAGAAAGGCGGATGGCAGCATCTTTTCAGGCCTCCTGAGCGCCTCTCCTCTGAAGAGCGAGAAGTATGCGGGAGGGACCGTGCTGGTGATCAGGGATCTCACGGACATCGAGATGATGCGCCGGCAGATCATCAACGCCGAGAAGCTCGCCTCGCTGGGCAAGGTGGTGGAGGGCGTGGCCCACGAGATCCGCAACTCGCTCACCTCCCTGGGCGGCTTCTCCCGGAGGCTGAGCAGGTCCCTGCCCGAGGACTCCACCCAGAAGGTCTACGTCGACTACATCATCGAGGATGTCAAGCGGCTGGAGGCCATGATCATGGATATCGAGGAGTACGTGAACTACACCAAGATCCACCGGCCCAACTTCGCTAAGACCGACATCCGCGCGGTCATCGACGAGGCCCTCATCAAGACCTTCGGAACCTCGAAGTTCAGCGGGGTGACCTACGAGGTGAACATACCCGAGGACATCGAGGAGATCGAGGCCGATCACAATTACCTGGTGGAGGCGTTCTGGCACATATTCACAAACGCGTGCGAGTCCATGCAGGGCAGGGGCATCCTGGACATCACCGTTACCGATCACCCCCAATACCTCATCGTGGATGTTGTGGATTCCGGCAAGGGGATCCCGGACGAGGAGGTCAAGGACATCTTCAACCCGTTCTACACCTCCAAGGCGAGGGGGGCCGGGCTCGGGCTCTCCAAAGTGTACATGATCGTAGAGGAGCACGGCGGGTTCATCACGGTCAACAGTACAGTAGGCAAGGGCACGCGCATCCGGCTCTTCCTTTCTCGGAAGCAGGTCACCAAGGGGATGAGCCTGCCACCCGCCGAGGTGGGCCCGGGGGCCTGAAAAAGGCGGGGTGTGAAGATAAATTATCCCAGGACGATAAGAATGCCATGAATTTTTGGAGAAAGGGCTTGAATGACAGGGGCAGGCCCTCGTGTATGAAGTGTCTGTGGGGGGCCGTCATCTCGCTGGTGCTTATCTGGTCTCCCGCCATGGCAGACATTTACGTCAAGCGTCTTCCGGACGGGACCCTGTGCTACACGAACCGCCCTGTCGGCAACCAGTGGGACAAGTACCTCGAGGAGAAGCCCAGCGGTCCGCCGGGGGCCTGCCGCCGGGACGAGTACGACGCCATGATCCGGCAGATTGCCCTGAGCGAGGGCATGGACCCCGAGCTCATCCTCGGGATCGTCCAAGTGGAATCGCAGTTCAACCCGAGGGCCAAGTCACCCAAGGGCGCCATGGGGCTCATGCAGCTCATGCCGCAGACCGCCTCCCTGATGGGCGTGGTCGATCCCTGGGATCCGCACGAGAACCTCACCGCCGGGGTGCGCTACTTTTCCTCGCTCCTGAAACGGTACGACGGGGATGTGAGCAAGGCCCTGGCCGCCTACAACGCGGGTCCGTCGGCGGTGGATGTCTACAACGGCATTCCCCCCTACCAAGAGACGCGCCAGTATGTTAAGAACGTGCTTGCGATCTTCAATGGCGGGGGGAAATGACGTGGGGATGAACATCGCCAATGCACTGACCATTTCGCGAATCGCAGCGGTGCCGGTAATCGCCGGCCTGCTCTTCTTCGATACCATCCCTGCCTCGATTGCCGCAGCAGTCCTCTTCACCCTGGCAACCATAACCGATTACCTCGACGGGTACCTCGCCCGCCGGATGAACCTGGTATCAGACCTGGGCAAGCTTCTCGATCCGCTGGCTGACAAGCTGCTCATTGCCACCGTACTCGTCATGCTCATTCCCCTGGGCAGGGTGCCCGCATGGGCGGTGGCCCTCATCCTGGCCCGGGAGCTCGCCGTGACCGGGGTCAGGGGCATGGCCTCGGAAAAGCACGTGGTGATCTCTGCGAGCTGGCTCGGCAAGTACAAGACCGCCTTCCAGTGCACGGCCATCATTCCGCTCTTGGTCCACTACCCCATCTTCGGCCTGCAGTTCCAGGAATACGGCGAGTTCTTCCTGTGGATCGCGCTCTTCTTCACGCTCTGGTCCGGCTGGGATTACATTGCGGGGTATGTCAGGGAAGAGCTCGCGTCGTAGGTAAGGTCCTCATAAAGCCCGCCCGATAGAGAAGGAATCCCTGCCGATTTCCACGGCATCCGCCATGCTCCCTGCAGCCTCCAAGGCACGGCGCTCCGGAGGATGCGGTCCCTTTCATGACCCGGCATCGGCACCCGTGCACACGGAGTCAGGGGGCCGGACCACAGGGTATGGACGGGCGGCGGCGGGAGTACCCATCACGGGTTTATTGCGGGCATTGTCAAGGTATGCGGGGATTCCCCTGCTCAAGGTGTGCAGGGGAGACAGGCACAGGGAAAGCCCTGTGCCTTCTTTAGGATCAGATTTTCTCGCTGGTGCTGATGCCTAGGTGGGTGTAGACGGGGCACGTGCCGGAGGCCGCGCTCGAGATGAAGGCGCCGCTCAGGACCAGCAGGAGCGCGCTCAATAGGCTGACCTTTCCGGCCTTGACCAAGACGAGCAGGAGTACGAGAGCGACCGCGAGCCTGATGAGCCTGTCGACGGTACCGACGTTCTGTTCCATTCCATCCCTCCCTTGTCATGTAAGAAGGCTATAATCAAACAGAAAAAAGCCGTTCCTGTCAACAGGGATTCCTCTCTTCAGGCCTCCTTGAGCCTCCCGGAAAAGACGCCCGGATGAGGGCCCGGATCATGCCCGATGCTGTCCCCGGAAGGCCTGCCTGCGGGTGCCGTGAAGATCCAGAGAGGGAACAGACGGGCAATATGCGGAGTATATATGCACGAATGAACATAAATAGCAAATTGTCTAATTATGTATGATCGAGCATAGAGAGGAAATGATCCCCCCATTCATATCATGGCGTCTGTCTGCTGGGTGCAGAGTATTGAAACGTTCCTTAAGATATTAAAAATATTTGTTAATTAAGCATCTCACCGAAGGGATCGCCAAGGGTTGCGAGGTGCTCTGCCCGTCGAGATTCGCGAATCACCTCTTCTCCCCCGAAATTAGAATGAATAGCGATTCAGTTTCTTGTTGTGCTTGCGAATCGATTCGGCTACAATTGCGAAATGATAAAATCCTTAACAGGGGGGAAGTATGAATGTAAGTAGGAGGGGTTTCCTGAAGCTTGCAGGGGGAACTCTTGCCGCAGCGGGCGTCGGGGCGAGCGTGGGCGTGAGAACGGCCCATGCACGGCCCTCGAAGATTCGTTATGCCCGGGAAGTTCCCACCATCTGCCCGTATTGCGGGGTGGGGTGCGGCATCATCGCCCACGTGAGCAACGGGAAGGTCATCAACACAGAGGGTGACCCGGATCATCCCATAAACAAAGGCGCCCTGTGCTCGAAAGGCAGCGCCCTGTATCAGATCGCCAACAACGACAAGCGGCTGAGCAAGGTTCTCTACCGGGCGCCGGGGGCTGATTCCTGGAAAGAGGTCGAGTGGGATTGGGCAATCGACAAGATCGCCCGGAACCTCAAGAAAACCCGGGATGCAGGGTTTGTAAAGACCGACGCCAGGGGCCGGGTCGTCAACCGGGTCGAGAACATCGCCGCCATCGGCGGGGCCGCCCTGGACAACGAGGAGGTCTACTCCCTCACCAAGTTCAACCGGGCCCTTGGCCTGGTTTACGTCGAGCACCAGGCCCGTATCTGACACAGCTCCACAGTCGCCGGTCTGGCGAACTCATTCGGTCGTGGTGCAATGACGAACCACTGGAACGACATCCAGCACGCGGATGCCATTCTCATCATGGGCTCCAACGCCGCCGAGAATCATCCCATCTCCTTCAAGTGGGTGAACGAGGCGCGGGCAAAGCGCGGAGCCAAGCTCCTCAACGTCGACCCCCGGTTCACCCGGACCTCGGCGGTCGCCGATCACTACGCGCGTATCCGCTCGGGCACCGACATCGCCTTCATGGGAGGCATGATCAACTACGCCATCAGCCACAACCGCATCAACTGGGATTACATCCGCGAGTACTCTGATGCGACATACCTCGTGAACCCCGGCTTCAGGGGCCCCGCCGACCTCGACGGCGTGTTCTCCGGCCTCGACGGGTCCACCTACAACAAGTCCACCTGGAGCTACCAGGTGGACGAAAACGGGGTGCCCAAGCGCGACGAGACCATGCAGGACCCCAACTGCGTGTTCCAGCTCCTCAAGAAGCACTATGCCCGGTACACCCCGGAAAAGGTCTGCGAGCTCACGGGCGCGGATCCCAAGGACTTCGAGACCATCTGCGATGTGTTCACGTCGACCTATCTGCCAGAGAAGTCGGGCACCATCATGTACGCCATGGGCACCACCCAGCACACCTACGGTTCCCAGAACGTGCGCGCCTTCTCGATCATACAGATCCTGCTGGGCAACATCGGGGTGGCAGGCGGCGGCATCAACGCGCTCAGGGGTGAGTCCAACGTGCAGGGCTCAACCGACCACGCGGCCCTCTACCACATCCTGCCCGGCTACCTCAAGTACCCCAAGGCGAGCGAGCAGTCGCTGGCGGTGTACAACCTGAACAACACGCCCCAGTCGAACGATCCCATGAGCATCAACTGGTGGGGCAACACCCCGAAGTACATGGCGAGCCTGCTCAAGGCATGGTGGAGGGATGTTGATCTCGAGACCGGCTACAGCTACCTGCCCAAGATCGATGACAGCACGAACTACTCCTATCTGCCCATGTTCAGGGAGATGGCGGAAGGCAGGATCAAGGGAATATTCATATGGGGAATGAACCCGGCCGTCGGCGCGCCGAGCGCCCGGATGGTCAGGAGGGCGCTCGCCAGGCTCGACTGGATGGTTGCTATCGACCTCTGGGAGACCGAGACCGCTGCTTTCTGGCAGAAGGACGCGGGCGTCGACCCCGCCTCGATCAACACCGAGGTCTTCCTCCTGCCCGCAGCAGCATCCATCGAAAAGGAAGGCTCGGTCTCCAACTCCAGCAGGCTGGCACAGTGGCGCTACAAGGCCGTGAATCCTCCCGGACATGCCGAGGACGACTTGGCCATTCTCACCATGCTCGTCAACAAGACCAAGGAGCTCTACGCCAAGGAAGGAGGCGCCTTCCCGGACCCGATCCTCAATCTGTCCTGGAACTACAGCCCGGCGGGCATGGACGGTAAGGTCCATCATCCCTCTCCCAGGGAGGTGGCCAAGGAGATCAACGGCTACTTCCTCGCAGACAGGGAGATCGACGGCAAGCTCTACAAGGCGGGTGACTTGGTCCCCGGGTTCGCCGCGCTGCAGGACGACGGATCCACCTGCTCGGGCTGCTGGATCTACAGCAACTCGGTGAGCGAGACCGAAAACCGCATGATGCGCCGAGACACCTCCGATCCCACGGGCATGGGCTTCTACCACAACTGGGCATGGTGCTGGCCCATGAACCGCCGGATCATCTACAACCGGGCCAGCGTGGACAAGTCCGGCCAGCCCTTTGCCAAGGACAAGCCGGTCATCTGGTGGAGCCCGCTCAAGAAGGCGTGGCTCGGCGACGTGCCGGACGGCGGCGGCGTGCCCGGTGCGAGGCACCCGTTCATCATGGTGCCCCACGGGCGTGCCATGCTCTTTTCCGCGGGCATGACCGACGGTCCGTTCCCCGAGCACTACGAGCCGCTCGAGTCGCAGGTGAAGAACATCATCTCGGGCGCCCAGGTCTCTCCGGTCATCATGCGCTTCGACAAAGAGGTCAAGGAGGGGCTCTGCGACCCCATGCTCGTGGAAGGCTGCTGCGCAGTCACCTACGGGTGCGAGGAAGCAAAGGAGTTCCCCATCATCTGCACCACCTACCGGGTGGTGGAGCACTGGCAGACCGGCCAGATGACCAGGTGGCTGCCCTGGCTCGCCGAGCTCGTCCCCAACCAGTTCGTAGAGATGAGCGAGGAGTTTGCCAAGATCATGGGCATCCGCAACGGCGAGCTCGTGAGGGTCACTTCCATCCGGAACCGCGAGGGGATCATCGCGAATGCGTACGTAACCAAGAGATTCAAGCCCTTTACCATCAACGGGGAAACCATTCACCAGGTCGGCATGACCTGGCACTTCGGGTACAAGGGACTGGTGACGGGCGCCAACGCCAACGATCTCAGCCCGTTCGTCGGCGACGCCAACACCATGATCCCCGAGTACAAGGCCTTCCTCGTCAACATCGAAAAGGTGAGGAGGTAAGCCATGACCGAATATATCAAGCTCATTGATCTGACCAAGTGCACGGGCTGCCGGGGATGCCAGGTGGCATGCAAGAACTGGAACGGGCTCCCGGCCGAGAAGACCTCCTTCACCGGGTCTCTGCAGAACCCTGCTGACCTCACCTACAACACCTGGTGTCTCATCCGCTTCGACGAGGTGGAGAACGGCTCGGGTCTGAACTGGATCATGCGGCACGACGCCTGCATGCACTGCGACTGGCCGGCATGCGTCAAGGTTTGCCCCTCGCCGGGCGCCCTGGTGAAGACCGAGATCGGCGCCGTGGTGCACGACCCCGACTTCTGCATCGGCTGCAAGGCCTGCACCGCGGCCTGTCCGTTCGACATCCCCCGGTACTCGGCCGCTAACGAGAAGATCGCCAAGTGCACCCTGTGCTACGACCGGATCATCGACGGCAGAAAGCCCGCCTGCGTGACCTCGTGCCCCACGGGCTGCCTTACCTTCGGTCCCAAGGCCGTGATGCTGGAAGAGGCCCGCTCCAGGGCGGCAAAGGTCGGTGGTGTCGTCTATCCTCACAACCCCGAGTACGAAACCAACGTGCTCTACATCATGCCGGCGCAGATCAAGGCCGCGCAGCTCCAGCACATGAACCCGAATCCCAAGATGCCCACCACGATCCTGTGGTGGAAGAACCTCTTCAAGCCCTTCACCCTGATTGGCATGGGTGCGGTGGCCGGTGCGGCTGTGCTCCACTACCTTGTGAGGGGGCCGCACGAGGTGCCGGAGAGGGACAAGAAAAACGAGGGGGGTGAGTGAGATGTCTGCGAAAAGAGAAGGAATGGTGTACGCCACCACGCTGCAGGAAAGAATCGTTCACTGGCTCCTGGCCGGGAGCTGCCTGTTCGCGCTCCTGACCGGCCTGGGGCTGATGTTCCACAGCTGGGACTTCATCCCGGCACTGTTGGGCGGCCACTACGCCATGAAGTGGATGCATATCTTCTCCGGAGTGGTGTTCGCTTTCGCGCTCGCGGCCGCGAGCATCATGTGGTGGGAGCACTGCAAGTTCGTGCCCGAGGACCTCGCGTGGATCAAGCAGGCCGGGGGTTACCTCTGGGACGCCCACGACCTGCCTCCGGGAGGCATGTACAATGCCGGGCAGAAGATGTTCTTCTGGACCGTGTTCATCTTCGGGATCGTGATCGTGATCTCCGGGCTCGTTATGTTCAACCCCCTGGCCGTGCCGGTTACCCTGGCGCGGTGGGCCTACATGCTCCACGCCGCGGCCGTGATGGTCATCGCCGCGTTCTTCGTCGTCCACCTCTACCTGGGGACCTTCGGCAACCCGGGCACGGTGCAGATCATGTTCCACGGCTGGGCCACCCGGGAGTACTGCGAGTTCCACAAGGGCAAGTGGCTGGCCGACAGGGAGAAGAAAGATGAGGAATCCCAGGCTGCTTAAACCGCCCGGGCTTTCTCTCACAATCCTGCAACAGCGACCGGAGGGCATGTGATTGCCCTCCGGTTTTTTCATGCGCTTCAGCCAAAAATCGATCCTGCTACGGTCAGGCGTGCCGCTCATGGGGGATCGCCTTGGAAAACAGGGAGAGAATGGCAAGTCCTGTCACGATGAACAGAATGCCCAGGATAACGGGAAGATCCGGTACCTCTCCAAAGTAAACCCACCCGGCCGGCACGAAGCGCGCTATTCCGAGATGCGGGCGCTTCTCCGGTATCAGAGCATGTTCGGGATGTCCGAGGAAAAGGTGGGAAAGGCAAAGAGAAACCCGCGCAGGTCGCGCGAGGTGATGCCGTGCCTCATGGCCAGGCCGAAGATGTTGATGAGGTCCTGGGCGCCGTGCCCCAGGATATGGGCGCCGAGGATGAGCCCGGTTCCCTCCTCGACGAGGACCTTCGACATGGCGGCCTGCTCGGCATGGATCTGCCCCAGTCTCAGCGAGGCCAGGTCTCTCGTTTTCACAGTGAACCAGGCACCCCGCGCCTGTGCCTCCTGCTCCGAAAGGCCCACCGAGGCCAGGGAGGGTATCGTGTAGACAACGAAGGGCACCACCCGGTATTCAGGGGCCTTGAGCTCGGCAGAGGTGGCGTTGGCTGCGGCGATGCGGCCCTCGTAGGTGGCCACGGGCGAAAGCTGCGGCGAGGTGGACACCGCGTCGCCCGCTGCGAGCACGTCCGGGTTGGATACACTCCTCAAGTAGCTATCGAGCACGAGGTTTCCCCGCGCATCGGTCTCAACCCCGGCGGCCTTGAGATCGAGGTCCTCGAGGTCGGCTACCCGGCCTGCGCTGTTGATTACGATATCCGACTCGATGACGAGCGATTCCCCCGCCTGCCGGAAAACGGTCTGAAACCCCGAGCCCTTAGGCACGATCGAATCGACCTCGACCCCGGTGTGGATCCGCACCCCCAGCCCGCGGGTAAAGCTTACGAGCCGTTCCACCAGGTCCTGGTCAAATGCCGGCAGGATCCTCCGGGCCGCGTCGAGTACCGTCACCTCCACGCCTGAGCGCACCATCACGTGGGCGAACTCCATGCCGATGGGGCCGCTGCCGATAAAGACCGCGGACGAGGGCTTCTCGTCGAGCTCGAGAAGCCTATCACTGGTCAGGGCGTGCTCGAAGCCCGGAATGGGAAGGCCTCTGGGCTTCGACCCGGTGGCGATCACGATCTTCTTTGCGTGAAACACCCGGCCCTCGACTTCTATGGAGTTCGGGCCGGCAAACCGGGCCTGACCTGCGAGGACCCCGAGGCCGAGCCTGTCGAGCCTTGTCCGGTAACCCTCGGGGATGGGCGCGAGGATCTCCCGCTTGCGAGAGATGAGCCCGTTCCAGTCGAGACACACTTCCCCGGTCGCGACCCGGTGGCGTTGAGCCAGCCCGATATCGTCCATGATCTCGGCTGAGGTGACCAGCACCTTCTTGGGGATGCAGCCCCGAAGCGGGCAGGTTCCGCCCAGAGGCCCCTGCTCCACGAGCAGGACCGAGGCACCGGTCCTGCGGGCGATGATCGCCGCCGTCCTGCCCGCAGGCCCTCCTCCCAGGACGATGAGATCATGGATGTCTTTCACGGCCGCTCCTTTCATCCGCAACCGCCGGCGTGCCGCTTCCTTCCCTCGAACGGGCGAGCGGGCGCCTTTTGACGGGGAAGAAAGCTCGAGGCATGCGGATCTCCGACATGCTCATGTAGTAGCAGCGGACTGGGAGTTTTCAAGGAAAGGGCTCGCTTTAAGGGCCGTGCATGTTCATTTCAAAGCCGGCAGGCATGGGGGGAAGGCGCTTGCCATTGATTTGTGGACCGGGCATACTATTGTAGGAAAAGGAGGAGATGGAAGCGATGAAGGTAAAGATGTATACGCTCAGCACCTGCAGCCACTGCAAGGCCTGCAAGAAGTTCATGAACGATAACGGCGTCGAGTACGAGTACGTGGATGTCGATCTCCTCGACGGGCAGGAGAGGCAAAGCGCCATCGAAGAGGTAAGAAGGCTCAACTCGATGGTGACCTTCCCCACGATCATTGTCGGAGAGCGTGTCATCGTCGGGTTCCGCGAAGACGAGATCAGGAAGGTCCTCAGGCTCTAATGGACGTACAGAAGCTCTACGAGATGCTCAAGAAGACCCAGGAGGCAAAGGGGTACTACTTCAACAAAGACCTGGACGCCACCTTCGAGCTGCTTAAGGCCCTGCTGATCAACCGCGAGCGCTACGGCTATATGTGCTGCCCCTGCAGGCTGGCTTCCGGCGACAAGGAGTGGGACCGGGACATCATCTGCCCCTGCGTCTACCGTGCCCCGGACGTGGAGGAATACGGGAGCTGCTACTGCGCGCTGTATGTCTCCAAGGAGTGGAACGAGGGGAGCATCCCCCACGCCTACGTGCCCGAGAGAAGGCCGCCGGAGAAATTCCGGTATTCGTTCTGACCGGACAGTACTCCACCCGGGCAGGCAAAAAGAGTACCTGCAGGCAGCTTTCCGATGCCCTCGCGATTCGTTCAGGCAGAGAGCAGCTTGAGGATATCTCGCTCGATATAGGTAAAGCGGATGCCCATGCCCTGCTCGTCGGTCCTCGTCACGAAGCCCTGAGCCCACATAGGCTTGCCGAGGATCTTTTCTGTGTCGAGCTTAAGACTCACGTACGAATCACAGCAAAGGTTCGTATCGGTCTTCAGGAAGAGGCCGTTCCTGCTCAAGTCCCTCACCACGCCGCCCTGGGCTGGCGAGAGGGTGTCGGTATAGGCGATGACGGCATTCACCATCATGTCGGCAACCTTTACCCGCGTGTCCGATCGTCTGTTTTGCATGGCTCGTTCCTCCCGGGTGTACGTTCGCGACGGCCAGGGAATGTTCCAAGAAAGGCATGGGCAACACAACGAGCACGAGGCCGCCCGCCTCGACGGTGCTCGGGAGCGGCCGGGGAAACCCTGCAGTAGTCAATATAGCCGGGAACGGCGGAAAATCAAGACAGCTCCTTGGTTCGGCCGTGCTGCCGGGCCGGAGATGCTTGGGCCGGCCCGGGCCGGCTGCCCCTGAACAGCCTTACCAGTCCTGCCGACAGGACTTGGAAGGAAGCGTTTGAAGCCTGCGGCCCTGTCGCCCGGACCCGGGCTTGCCTGAAAAAAGCTCTGAACCGCTGCTCCTGCGGACGGCCGGGGGTTCCTTGCGCGCGTTCACCAAAGAGCATCCAAGGGCAGCAGCGAGGTCTTCTCCATGACGTGAATGCCTGCATGCATCCTCTTTGGTTTGACCGGGGGATGCCATATGGGATATATCAGGTCATCGGAGGATCTACGTGTCAAGCCCGCAGGAAATACTGATCATCGCACTGCTGTTCGTGCTCATATTCTTTCTGCCCCGGAGGTTGGGGAAGGGCGGCTCGAAGAAATCGGGGACGGTTCTCAAGAACCTTTCGGGCAGGCTCCGCCTGGCCCTGCTGGTGTCAGTGGTGTGGCTGCTGGCGTGGGCCGCCTACTTCCGTCCCTGGTCGGGCGAGATTCTCGGCTTTGCCCTGGTCGGACTGAGCCCGGTCGCTCTGGGTTGGGG
>JBASVF010000078.1:0-2749 GCA_049275795.1 Desulfomonilia bacterium | reverse complement strand
GGGTTCTAATGAAAAGATTAGATGGAGCCCCCCACGAATCAATAGCGCGGAATCCCCGGGCATGGCCGGGGATATGGCCGGTTGCCCCTGGGAAGGATCACGGGCGGCTCTCCGGAGCGAGCCGGATGCATTTGCTCCAGGCCCCTCGAGCCCCCGGCCCGGACCATATCGGACGAGCCCTTTAAGGGGTGGCGGGCTGCCGGTGAAGGAGAAGCCCGTCTCATCTGTCTTAAGGCCAGCCCTCGTGGAAGGGCATCGAGCGCACCGCGCGCATGGGAGAGAACGTGAAATCTGATCCTGACCGGCCCCAGCTTCACGATCCCGATGACAATGGCGGGGTATGCGCCCGGGCGCCGGGCAGCTCGGCACCGGCGGTGGCCGCGCCCGCGGAAAGGGGCGCGGCTACATGGCCGAGAGAGGCCTCGGCATCAGGCTGCGGCGGCCTTGAACAACGACTCGATCTCCTCCCGCTCGATCTTTTCCTTTTCCAGGAGGGTGCGGGCGCCCTTGGTCAGCACATCCTGCTTGCGCCTGAGGATGGAGAGCGCGACTTCGTACTGGGTGGCGATGATGTCCCTGATCTCGGCGTCGATCAATCGCGAGGTCTCCTCGCTGTAGTCTCCGCCCCCAGCCGGGGAGCCTTCGAGGAACCTGCTCCGCTCCTCGGCCGCCAGGCAGACCTGGCCGAGCTTTTCGCTCATGCCATACTCCTTGACCATGCTCCGGGCGATGTCGGTGGCCCGCGAGATGTCGTTGTGCGCCCCGGTGGAGACATCGCCGAACACGATCTCCTCGGCGGCCCGTCCACCCAGGAGCGAGGCCACCCGGTTGAGCAGTTCGGTTTTGCTCAGGAGGAACCGGTCCTGGTTGGGGACCTGCATGGTGTAGCCCAGGGCGGCCACCCCCCGCGGGATGATGGAAATCTTGTGCACCGGGTCGGTGCCGGGCAACGACAACGCCACGATAGCGTGGCCCATCTCGTGGTAGGCCACGATCTCGCGCTCCTTTTCGCTGATGAGCCGGTTCTTCTTCTCCAGGCCGGCCACCACGCGCTCGACCGCCTCTTCGAACTCGGACATGCCCACGGCCTTCCTGCCGCGTCTCACGGCCAGCAGGGCGGCCTCGTTCACCAGGTTGGCCAGGTCCGCGCCCGCCATGCCCGGAGTCATGCCCGCGATGCGTTCAACATGCACGCTCTCGTCGACCTTGATGCCCTTCATGTGCACCTTCAGGATCGCGATCCTGCCCAGCTTGTCCGGGCGGTCCACCACCACGTGCCGGTCGAACCGGCCGGGCCTGAGCAGCGCGGGATCGAGGATCTCGGGGCGATTGGTGGCCCCCATGAGGATCACCCCGGCCTTGGCGTCGAACCCGTCCATCTCGGAAAGGAGCTGGTTGAGCGTCTGCTCGCGCTCGTCATGGCCTCCGGTGTAGCCTGCCCCACGGGCCTTGCCCATGGAGTCGAGCTCGTCGATGAAGATGATGCACGGCGCCTTCTTCCTGGCCTGGACGAAGAGGTCGCGAACGCGCGCGGCTCCCAGGCCCACGAACATCTCCACGAAGTCCGATCCGCTCAGGCTGAAGAACGGCACCCCGCTCTCGCCGGCCACGGCCTTTGCCAGCATGGTCTTGCCCGTTCCCGGGGGCCCCACCAACAGCACGCCCTTGGGGATCCTGCCGCCGAGCTCCGCAAACTTGGCCGGGCTCTTCAGAAACTCGATGATCTCCACAAGCTCCTGCTTGGCCTCGTCCACGCCGGCTACATCGTCGAACCTGATATTGAGCTCGTTTTCCATGTAGATCTTTGCCCTATTCTTGCCCAGCGACATGAAGCCGGGCTGGCTGCCCGACATGCGCCGGATGACGAAGTACCATACCGCAACCAGGAGCGCGATAGGCAGCACCCACGAAAGCACGCCCTGCGCATGGTTGGCCTGGATCTCGCCCTTGAACGTCACCGGGTACTCCTGGAGCATCTCAGAGAGCTCGGGGTCGACCCGGGTGGTCTTGAACTTCAGCTCCCGGCGCTCATCATCGAGCATCACGCCCTGGATCTCGTTCTCGGAGACCGCGATCTCCGTGACCCTGCCCTCCCTGAGCAAGCCCAGGAACTCGCTGTAGGGAACGCTCTGCACCGCAAACAACGAGGAGAGGTAACTCTGGATGATCAGGACCACCCAGATCCCGATGAGCACATACCAGAGGGAAAATTTATGACGTTTTTCCACGTATTGTCCTCCTGGTGGTTTCCTGCCGTGAATATTGGCTGGTTTTCGAGGTACATTCGCTTTATCAGCGATTAGCTCTTCTTTCAAGCATATTTTCCCCGGCAGGAGCATCCCAGCTTGCCCTTAAGATCAGCTTTCCCGGTCCTGTCCGCGGAGGAATCGTTGACCTGGAAGGTCGCGTCAAAAGGGTATCATCCTAAACAAAGGAGTCACCCATGATCGGGAAAGCGGGGAAATGGCTCGTATCCCTGGCACAGATGGCAATGGTCTCCGGGCCTGCGGGCGCGGAGAATTCTCCCCTGGAGCAGGCAACTTTCGCCGGCGGCTGCTTCTGGTGCATCGAGGCCGCGTTCGAGAAGCTGGACGGGGTGAAGGAGGCTGTTTCCGGGTATACGGGAGGGCGGAAGGAGAACCCCACCTACGAGGAGGTCTGCACAGGGACCACCGGCCACCTCGAGGCGGTCCGGGTCACCTATGATCCCTCGAAGGTCGGCTACCATGAGCTCCTGGATGTCTTCTGG
>JBASVF010000077.1:0-10581 GCA_049275795.1 Desulfomonilia bacterium | reverse complement strand
AGTGATCCCTCACCACGTCTCCCGGCCCCTTCACCACGTAGGCACCGCGTACTGCAAACGGTTTCCTGCTCATGAACGCTCCAATCCTTAAATGTCCTTGACGTTTCTCCGGTAGCGCAGCGCGCTGGCAAGGGTCACCTGGTCCATGTACTTCACCTCGGCGCCCATGGGAATCCCGGAGGCGATTCTGCTCACCCGCACAGGGTAGCGCTTCTCCTCGATCGTGCGCGCGATATAGTGAAACGTTCCCTCGCCCTCCACCGAGGGGTTGGTCGCCACGATCACCTCGCCTGAAGACAGCTTCGAGATCCGCTCCATGAGCTCGGGCAGCCGGATGTCCTGCGGGCCGATCCCGTTCATGGGCGAGATCAGGCCATGAAGGACGTGGTAGACCCCCCGGTATGCATGGGTGGATTCCAGGGCCAGCACGTCGCTGGGCTCCTCCACCACGCAGATGACCCCGGCGTCGCGTGAGGGATCCTGGCAGATGGAGCACCGGGGCATGTCGGCGATGTTGTAGCACACCGAGCACAGGCGGATGGCCTCGCGTACCGAGGTGAGCGAGGAGGCGAGGCTCCCGGCCAGGTCTTCGCGGTCGGCAAGGATGTGCAGGGCGAGGCGGGTGGCGGTCTTTTCGCCCACGCCCGGCAACCGCCTAAGCTGGGCGATGAGCTCCCTGAGCGGCTTGGGATACGGGTCCATCTCAGGTAATGTCGATAGGCAGCGGCAGACCGCCGGTAAGCTGCTTCATCTCTTCGGCCATGAGCTCCCGGGACTTGCGCAGCCCCTGGTTTACAGCGGCCAGGACGAGGTCTTCGAGCATGGGTATGTCGTTGCTGTCAACACAGACGGGATCGATCCGGATTTGCATAACCTCTTGCCTGCCGTTGACCGTGACGTTCACCATGCCGCCTCCCGACGAGGCGGTCACGGTCTTGAGGGCCAGGCCTTCCTGGATCTTTTTCGCCTGTTCCTGCATCTTCTGCACTTGCTTGATCATCTCTTGAAAATCGAATTCCATACGTACCCATAATACGGAAAAAGCATGGGGTGTCAATCAGGAGATGCCCGGGCCGGGCCGTGGAACCGTGTGCTATGGCCGTGGAATCCAGGAGGATTTTCTTGAAGGGCCTTGAGCATGTCCCCGTAACCGGCTTGAGTGAAGCCCAGGAGCGTGGTTTTCATGAAAACGAATAATATTCGTCGATTACCAGGCCATACCAAGGCTCTCCCTGAAGCGCATAGTGCGTCTTGATTCTACTGCATTCGGGCAAGGTCGATTTTCGTCGTATAATCGCGAGAAAAGGCAAAAAGCCCTTGAACAGAAAATGCGATGTGGGCTAGAAACAAGGCATGCTCGCAATCGATGTGGGCAATACCCACATAACCACTGCTCTCATGGAGGGGGGCGAAATCAGGCTGATCCGGCGGCTTTCCACCCAGGTTTGCCTGGAAACCGGCAGGTTCTTCGAGCACCTGGATTTCGCGGGAGAGCCCCTCACCGGAGGCTCGGTGCTCTCGAGCGTCAGGCCCGAGGCCACCACAGTGATCGTTCGGGAGTGCCGTGACCGGCTCGGACAGAGCCCCCTCGTGGTCACCGGCCAAACGCCCATGGGCATCACCTGCCGCTTCCGGACACCGGAGACCCTGGGCGTGGACCGGCTCGTAAACGCGGCCGCCTGCCACCACCTGCACACCCGGGGCGAACGCGCCGGGGTCGTCATCGACATGGGCACCGCCACGACCATCGACTTCGTGACCAGGGACGGAGCATTCCTGGGGGGCGCCATCGCGCCAGGGCTTCTCAGCGCGTGCCGGGGCCTGCTCTCGGCTGCGCCGGAGCTGCCCGGGGTTGACCTGTCGCCGGTGGGAGAGGTGATCGGGACCACCACGCACGAGTGCATCCGCTCGGGAGTGATCGCGGGTCACGCGGCCATGGTGCAGGGGATGGTCTCTCTCATGGCGCGCGGGCGCAGGCCCCGGCCACTAATCGTGGCGACGGGGGGACTGCTGCCTGTGGTGGAGGACCGGCTGCCCCGGGAGTACCTCCGGGACGAGCATCTCCTGGTCAGGGGGCTCGTGGTCATTTACGGGCTTCAGGAGAAGGGCGTTTAAGATTTCGCTGACAGACTGCCGATAGGCTGCTTGCGGGGAAGGTCGTGTTCTGGTCCGTTCAGCGACACAAGGACGACAAAAGAATAGGGTGATGGATTCCATCGATGGGAAGTTGAAGCTTTTTGCATCCGCATTTCTGTGCTGTGTGATGTTCCTGGGCGTCGGCGCCGCCGCGCATGCCGCCGAGAGCGCAGCCCTCTCGTTCCAGAGGGCCAATAAATCCTCGGTCGAGCTCTTCCGCGACGCCTCGAAGAAAAAGTACCGGAAGTACTGGCTGGAAGTCATCCAGGAGTATTCCGGCATCTGCGAGAAGCACCCGGATTCTCCCTTCGCGCCCAATGCCCGGTATAAGGCCGCAAAGCTCTATCGCGAGCTCTATGGGTATTCAGGCAGCACGGCGGACCTGCGCAAGGCCTCGGAGACATTCCAGCAGGTGGCGCGCGACTACCCCTGGAGCAGCCTTGCCGACGACTCGCTGTACAACGCGGGCCGGATCGAGGAGAGGCTGGGCAACAAGGAACAGGCCCAGAAGCTCTACCGGCGGGTCGTGAGCGAGTTTCCCCAGGGTGATATGCATTCCGCCGCCCGGGCGAGGATCACCGGCCCGGCCCGGGCCTCTGCCGGGTCTGCGAGTGCGACGGCGAAAAAATCCACAGGCAAGACCGCACAAGGGAGCGGAGCCTCCCGCGTAAAGAACGTCCGGCAGTGGGCGAACGAGGATTTCACCCGGGTCGTGATCGATCTGGACAGGAGCGCGAAGTACAAGGCCTTTACCCTGCCCAGGGACCCGGTTCACAACAAGCCGCAGCGACTGGTGATCGACCTCGACGGCGCCGCGACCCCGCAGGGGTTCCCCTACCGGCACGGCCAGAGCGACGGGTTCATAACCGAGATCCGCGTGTCGCAGTTCGACCCCGACACCGTGCGGGTGGTCCTCGATCTCAAGGATTCTCTCGCATACAACGCCTTTCACCTGGAGGACCCCTCGCGGATCGTAGTGGACGTGGGCGCCAAGAGCTCGTCCATCAAAGAGGCCGCGACGTACCAGAGCCAGGGCACGGTAAAGAAGGTGCGCCCGCACACCCCCTCGCAGATGAAGGACGACGTCCCCTCCATCGCCTCGCAGCTCAGCCTCAAGGTATCGCGGATCGTCATCGATCCCGGCCACGGGGGCAAGGATCCGGGGGCCATCGGCCCGGGCGGGATCAAGGAAAAGGACCTGACCCTCCAGATCAGCAAACTGCTCGCCCAGCGGCTCAAGCTCGAGGGGTTCGAGGTCTTTCTCACCCGCACCACCGACACCTTCCTGACCCTCGAGCAGCGGACCAACTTTGCCAACGAGAAGCGGGCCGACTTGTTCATCTCGGTGCACATCAACTCGAACGAAGACCGCACCGTGCGCGGGATCGAGACCTACTTCCTCAACCTCACCACGGACGCAACAGCCATCGAGGTGGCGGCGCGCGAGAACGCAACGACCCAGAAGTCGTTGAGCGACCTGCAGCTCATCATCAACGACCTCATGCTCAACTCGAAGATCAACGAGTCATCGAAGTTCGCCAACAGCGTGCACACCGGCGTCATGAACTCGGCCTTGAGCACGGGGTACGAGGGAAGGGACCTGGGTGTCCGCCAGGCCCCGTTCTACGTGCTTCTTGGCGCCCAGATGCCGTCGATCCTCCTGGAGCTCGGCTTCATCACCAACTCCAAGGACATCGGCCTGCTCAAGCGCCGGACGTACCAGGAATCCCTGGTTGACGGTATTGCAAAGGGGATAAATAGCTATATAATGAACACAACCTATGCATACTCCGGGAGGGGGAAATGAAGCGTTGTGTTCTCGTGTGCGTGCTGCTCCTGACAGCCGTTCCGTTGTGGGCGGGTTACGGCCTGAGCAACGTAGTGACCAGGCAGATCCAGCGGGCCCAGGCCTTCGAGGAGGCTGCGGATTCGGTCGTAACGGCGCCCGAGGTGCAGCAGGTCGCGCAGAAAGAGCCCCCGGCTCAGGCGGCTGCCCTGGCAACGGGCTACCCCTACACGATCCACCTCTCCTCCTGGAGGGACCGTGGCGAGGCGCTCCGCGAGATGGAGAAGTTGAGCTCCCGCCTGGATATGCTCTTCGTCACCAAGATCGACCTCGGCGCGCCCGGCATCTGGTACCGCGTCGATCACGGCATATTCCCCACCATCAAGGATGCGGTGGCCCGTCTCAGGGACCTCAAGTCCAGGGGCGTGATCGACCGGGGCGCTTTCGTGGGCAGTTCGGTTGGCATGGCCATCGAGCTGGATACGTACGGGAGCATGGAGGAAGCCGAAGAGGAGGCGCGTGAGCTCGGCCTCAGCGGCATCGCGCCTTACATAGTCCGTGAGGGGGATACGGTCTTCCGCCTCCTCGTTGGAGCCTACCCCGACGAGAAGAGCGCTCTGCCCGCCATGGAGGACCTCAGGGCCCTGGGGTACAGCCCCATCCTGAAGAAGAGATGAACCATGCCCTTGTAGATTCCTTCATCGAACACCTCATCGTCGAGCGATCCGCGCCCGAGAATACCGTTTACGCTTATGAGAACGACCTGAGGTATTTTTGCGCCTGGCTCGAGGAAGCGGGAAAGGAACTCGAAACGTTCACGGCCGGGGACCTTGCCGCCTTTTCCTCCGGGCTGAGGAACTCCGGCCTGAAAGCCACGAGCATCAACCGGCGGCTGTCCACGGTGCGGCAGTTCTACCGGTTTCTGCTCGAGGAAGGATGCATCGCGCAGGATCCCACGCGCGACATGGCCAGGCCCAAGCGTGCCAGGTACCTCCCTGCGGTGCTGAGCACCGACGAGGTGGACCGGCTTCTGGCGGCCCCTGACGTGGCTGCCCCCCTGGGAGTGCGCGACAAGGCCATGATCGAGCTCCTCTATGCCACGGGCATGCGGGTGAGCGAGCTCGTAGGCATCCTGGTGCACATGGTGAACCTGCATGCAGGCTACCTCATCTGCCGCGGCAAGGGGGACAAGGAGCGCCTGGTTCCCATCGGCAGGTCAGCCCAGCGATGGGTGGAAACCTACCTCAAGACCGTCAGGCCCTCTCTAGCCAAGCCGGGCATTGACGTGCTGTTCTGCTCGAGGAGGGGGGGAGCCATGACCAGGCAGAACTTCTGGTGCCTGATCAAGCGTTACGCCGCGGCGGCGGGCATCATGAAGAGCATTTCGCCCCACGTGCTCAGGCACTCCTTCGCAACCCACCTGCTCTCCGGCGGGGCGGACCTGCGCTCGGTGCAGATGATGCTCGGCCACGCGGATATCTCGACCACCCAGATCTACACCCACATCAACGCCGCCAGGCTTAAGGAGATCCATGACCGGTACCATCCCAGGGGATAGTGCATGGAGGTAATCACCTCTCACATCCAGGCGGACTTCGATGCCTTCGCCTCCATGGTCGCGGCCGGCCTGCTCTATCCCGATGCCGTGCTCGTCTTTCCCGGGGCGCAGGAGAAGAACCTGCGCGACTACCTCGCCGATGCGCCCCCGGAAATCACCGCGTCCATAACCCGGCTCAAGGATATCGACCTGGAGTCGGTCACCCGGCTTGTCATCGTCGACAACCGGCAGATCTCTAGGATCGGGGAGTTTTCGCGCCTCATCGGAAAGCAGGGCGTCGAGGTGATCGTCTACGATCATCACCCCTGCTCTGAGGAGGACATCAAGGCCTCCCGCGAGGTGTGCATCGAGTTCGGCTCCAACACCGCGCTCATGACCGGCATTCTGAAGGAGCAGGGGATCGTGCCCAGCCCGGTGCAGGCGACCGTCATGGCTATGGGCGTCTACGAAGATACGGGCGGCCTGCTCTTTCCCTCCACCAGGCCCGAGGACTGCCTGGCCCTGGCCGATCTCCTCGCCTGGGGCGCCAATCTCACCGAGGTTTCCCGCGCCATCTCGCGGGAGCTCGGCGCCGAGCAGGTGGACGTGCTCGACCAGCTCATCAAGAACGCCTATATCCTGCACATCAACGGCATCGACGTGCTCTTCACCCGTTCGGTGTCCTCGGGCTACATCGAGGACTTCGCCATGCTCGTCCACAAGCTCAGGGGAATGTTCGAAGTGGACGCCATCTTCGCGCTCGGCCTCATGGGCGAGCGCATCTACCTGGTGGCGCGCAGCACCCTGCCTCAGGTCAACGCCTCCGACATCGCGGCCCATTTCGGAGGAGGCGGGCACCCTACGGCCGCGGCCGCGTCCATCCGGGATACCTCGCTCGACCTGGTGGAGAGCAGGCTGGTGAACTTCGTGAAAAAGGAGACCAAGCCCCGGATCACGGCCCGCGACATCATGACCTTCCCGGTGATCGCACTGGGGCTCGGATCGACCATCAACGAGGCGAGCACCATCCTCAATCGCTACAACATCAACGCCGTGGTGGTGCAGACCCGGGACCAGCGGCCGGCCGGCATCATCACCCGCCAGGTGGTCACCCGCGCCCAGGGCCACGGGCTCGGGCATGCTCGGGTCAAGGACTATATGATCCGCGACATCCAGTACGTGGGCCCGGACGCACCGGTGTGGGAGATCCGGACCCTGATCGTGGACGCCAACCAGCGGCTTTTGCCCGTGGTGGAAGATCAGCGGGTGGTGGGCGTGATCACCAGGACCGATCTCATGATGGTCCTGCACGAGAAGATGGCCCAGGTCGAGGGGGTCGAGACCCGGTCCGCCCAGACCAAGAACCTCAGGCACCTCCTGGAGGAGCGTCTTCCCCGCGAGCTCTACGAGCTGCTGCGGCAGGCGGGCACCTTTGCCTCCACCATGGGCTTCAACATCTACCTGGTGGGGGGCATCGTGCGGGACATGCTCCTGAGGATCGCCAACCTGGACGTGGACCTCGTGGTGGAAGGGGACGGCATTGCCTTCGCACGCGCCTTCTCCCGGTCCATCGGGGCCAGGTGCGCGGCTCACGAAAAGTACAAGACCGCGGTGATCACCCTGCCCGGGGGAGGCCACATCGACGTGGCCACCGCCAGGCTCGAGTACTACAAGACGCCCGGGGCCTTCCCCGTGGTGGAGCAGTCGACCCTAAAGCTCGATCTCTACCGCAGGGACTTCACCATCAATACCATGGCCGTGTGCCTCAACCCGCAGCGCTTCGGCGAGCTCATCGACTTCTTCGGCGCCCAGCGCGACATCAAGGAGAAGCGGATCCGCGTGCTGCACGCCATGAGCTTCGTTGAGGACCCTTCGCGGATACTGCGGGCGGTGCGCTTCGAGCAGCGGTATGGCTTCGCCCTGGGCAGGCAGACGAGCTCGCTGGTGCACGCGGCCGTCAGGTCGGGGCTGCTTCGCAGCGTGCCGGGCAGGCGGATTTCACACGAGATCCGGCAGATGCTCTCCGAGGACAACCCCACCCAGGGCATGGAGCGGCTCCGGGAGTTGGGCGTTCTCACGGCCATCCACCCGGGCCTGATCTTCAGTCCCCAGGTGAGGGAGTACTTCGAGCGGGTGAGGGAGACGCTCCTGTGGTTTGCCATGCTCTACACGGGCGAGAGCTACCGCTCGTGGTTCGTCTACCTCCTGGCCCTGGTTGACCAGACCAAGCCCCGCCGGATCATCGAGATCTGCCAGCGCCTCGGGCTCACCGACATGGAGGTGCGGGCCATTCTCTCCTCGCGGGCAAAGGTGCATGCCATTCTGGGCAGGTTGCTCTCAGCCGGGTCGATCAAGCCTTCTGAGGCGGTCGAGATCCTCGAGGACGCCCGGCTGGAGGAGGTCCACTTCGCCATGTCCAAGACCAGGAGCCCCGAGGTCAAGGCCGTTATCTCGGCCTACATCACCACCTGGCGGTCATACAAGCCCCCGGTCAGCGGTAAAGACCTCCTCGCCCTGGGCTTCGAGAAGGGGAAGTTCCTCGGCGAGACCTTGCGGCTCATCCGCGACAAGGGCCTCAACGGGGAGATCAGGGACTTCTCCGAGGCCGTCGCCTGCGCCAGGGAGATACTCGCGCACAGAAGCGAGGCCCAATCAAACAGTTGACGAAGGCAGTTTCCTCATGTACACAGAATCCTGTCGTTTGAGGGGGTGTGGCTCAGTTGGGAGAGCGTCGCGTTCGCATCGCGAAGGTCGGGGGTTCGAATCCCCCCATCTCCATGGGATGAAGCCCTGCATGCAAGGCATGCAGGGCTTTTTTATCTCGGAATCAGGATCATCGGGGCCGAGTTGATTGAATTACCTGCGGCGCAGCGAGCTCGATCACCATTAGGCTCCCGTCATACTGAGGCTCGCTCAAGGTTACATGACTCGGCCCGATCTCCTCGACCATCCAGCCTTCGATCACGTCTCCTTTTTCAACGAGCCATTCCTGTCCTGAGGCCTGTTCATGGATGACGGCCGAGGACAGGTCCCCTGATATTTCCACCACCTTGAAACTTTGTCCGTATGCGGCTTGAATACACAAGCTTACGAAAAGAAAAGCAAAGATCATCACTTTTTTCATACCGTGCTCTCCCCTGTATTTTCCCTTCCCCTACTCAACCGGCTCAATGCTTACGGTAATGCTCTCATCGGTGCAACCGGGACATCCGTTCTCGTCAAAACAGAGCCATGCAAACCACTGTGTGAATCTGGCTCCGCCCCACATGTCAAATCCTCTATAAGTGTTGTAAAATGGGACGGTTCTTGCTGCCTTCTCAACTTCGGGATGGTACTGTGTCTGGTTGGTGAGGCCCCTGCACGTATAGGAGAGGGCCCTGTTTGGGAATGATTCGGAGCTCATGCTGCAGTAGAACATGCTATCGCTCAGTACATAAAAACTCTTGTATCTGCCTGGCTCGATCAACGGGATGTGGCATATGTGGCCGTTGTAATCCGATGATGCCTCGATAAAGTTGCCTATTGGAGAAAATCTTATGTAGAGATCATCGATATTGGACGGCTTGATCAAATCATACCAATAGTCATACCAATGTGTCGTGGTGGACTCGGAGATGGCGGTTCTTGCAGCTTCCAGACCGGCGGGATCGCTCACGTCATACCACGTATCGTTGATACAGAGCATGTCCGTAGTGTTGACTATGGATACCGGCGTAGGCTCGGAGATGTCCTTGAAGCCGACGCAAACGCTATCTTCCTCGTTGCCGAACGTACCCCTGTATACCACATACAGGTAAACATCCGTTGCCCATAGGGGTATGTCCTGGGGCAGGTCAAAATCGAGCTGTATGAAATCGTCCCTGGGGATAACGTGGTTGCTCTGGGCGTCCAGTGAGGTCTCGAAATAATGCACATAGGGCGAAGAGGGCGGATAGTGATAGAGATCGTAGTTCTTGAAAGGATCCACATCAGACACCCGGTATTCTACAACGAGACCAATGCTTCCCCCGTCCATCAGCTCCCCGTTTTTCGATACGTTCCTTGCCATGAGCGTGATGCGGTTGAATCCCTCGGTCTTGGGAGATGAAGGCGCCGAGCTCAAAAACGAGTATACCCCCTGGTCGGGGACGGCGATCTCAATGCTGTTGTGGTTGAATTGCTTTACCGTACCCACGCACACGGCATTATTTTCAGCGCCAAGCTCCCCTTGAAACACGAGAGAGATCGTGCTGTCTTCATAGTAGATCGGTATATGGTTTCCTAAATGGAATATGAACGTTTCGTATGAATCGCTTGGAATGGATCGAACTGTCTGTGATTCCGAGACATAGTACTGGTAATCTCTTTCTAAAGGGGTCTTGTACTTGATAACGAGCCGCACGGTTCCGGGCCCGATTTTTTCAATGGCGCCGTTATTGATGGAGGTGTTCCTTACGGACACCTCCATCTCGTATGAGGGCAACAGCGTATATGAAATATCGAGGGTCCCGCGGAAGAAGTATTTCAACAAGCCGGCTGAATAGCTGACCGCGCGGGGTACGAGCCTCTCAGCGTAGTCCAGGTAAACATTGTCGTCCAATTGGGAGAACTCGAGGTACGGCCCTTCGGGGAGATACTTATGCACCATTGGAACCGTGCAGAGACGATAACCGGTATCGCCGTGACCCCCCTTGATGAAGTATTGTCTTCCCACGGCCTGTGCATCATCCTTGGATTCAAGGACAAACTCCCGGTACCCTCCAACACTGTCCCAGTTGGGGTAAGGGAAGATGTCTGTTTTGAATATGGTATCCCTGCTAAAAAAATTGGCGTTGGTATATTCCGACAGCCCGATAACCTCCTCGACTGTCACCTCAGGGTTCGAACCGGTATACTTGTCGGAATCCACGATCCTCGCAATCGGAATCGGCGCCAATGGGTTGGGGGCGAGGTTCAGCAATGCTTCATTATATGTATACCTTGTGTTTTTTGAAATCCACCCAAGATATATATCCCGTCACTACTGTCCAAAATAAATTCAATTAATGATTTGGGACGAGACAAATCAATGAGTTAGGCTTGAGATAAGCGATATTTCATGACCTGGTTCCCCTTTTTTGTATCTTACACACCTGCTGTCCAA
>JBASVF010000076.1:0-1867 GCA_049275795.1 Desulfomonilia bacterium | reverse complement strand
TGCTCTCCTGTTCCATCTATGCCCTCACCGCTTCGAGAAGTTCCCTGATGCGCCTTCGCTCTTCCGAAGGGCTGAACTTGTATGCTACCTGCCGGCACCTGTCCCTCAGCGCATCATAGAACACCGGGTCGGTTTCGGCGCGGTGCAGGAGCCCGGCCAGCCTCGGCGTGTCCATCACCGGGAAGTACCCCGGATAGTCCTCCCCCAGGAGTCCCTTCATGCACGGGATCTCCGTGGCTATGACCGGGACATCCGAGACGATGGCCTCGGAGACCACATTCGCCCCGCCTTCCATTACGGACGACAAGACGAGCACGCGGCTCTTGAGCAGTGCTTCGGCGGTAGGCCCTCCTGGAAGTTCGCCGAGCCATCTGAAGCGCGGATTGTCCCTGGCTTCGGCTTGGGCGGCCCTGCCGAGGTCGTCTGTCAATGCCCTGCCCACCAGGGTGACCCGCACCTTTGATTCGGGCGGCAGCAGGCGAGCGGCAAGGGCTGCCCTCAAAGGGTCCTTCACCTCGCGCAGGTGGGCAATGACGATGACGTCGAAGGCCTCCGGCAAGGGGGCGGCATCGGAGGCAGGCCGCACTGCGGACTGATAGATCACCGAGGTCCGGTCTCGAAGCGAGGGCGGAAGCTCATCAAGAGCGGCAGGCTGCAGCACAGCGAGCCGGTCGGCCAGATGCAGCACGTCGAATGCAGCCGGATCTGCCTTCAGGTCCCGGTACAGGTCGGTGCCGGTGAAGCAGATAACGATCCTTTCGGCCATACCTGCATCTCTTGCCTTGATGATGCCCGCACGGGACCGGTACGCATGAAATGCAACGAGGAGATCGCACGGCTCGCTGCATTCTTCATGGTCGATGCTCACCTCGTGCCCCAGTTCCTCCATGAACGATTTCCACCGCCTGCTCGTGACGGAATTTCCATTCCAGTCGGTAAATGTCGGGGGCACGATGAAACGGATGCGCATTCCTGATCTCCCTCCTTGCAGTTCTTCCCTTCGATGTTGATTCCTTATTACAGGTAGGTGGTGCAGCCTGTAAAGAAGTCGGAAGGATAACTGATCATCAACCTGGGATTCGTTCCTCACTCTTGCCGGCTCCGGCCATTACAGGCACCTTCGTGAGCGAAGCGGATGACATGGTCCGCAGCATCTATTGGTCACGGCTAAGGGTAAATTTCCGAGGTCCTCCTGCGAGGCTTAAATTACTCATGCTTTCACGGATATCTGTAGCCGTTTCAAAGTCTTATCTTCATCCGAGCGCGGGGCGGGGATTTGAAAGGCACAAATCCACCAGGTCGGCGATTGACGCCATACCGAGGCACATCACCGAGTCCGCACCGCCCCAATAGATCTTCACACTGCCGTCGTCCTCGGCCACCGCACCACAGCAGAAAACCACATTGTGTACGTAGCCGGTGATCTCCCAAGGGTCTTCCGGCTGAAGTATCCAATCGTCGGCCACCCCCAAGACCCTCGACGGGTCGGCGAGATCATGCAGGGCCACACCGAGCCGGTAGACGGCGCCGTCCATGGTCTTGAACACACCGTGAAAGATGTTCAGCCATCCTCGTTCGGTCTTGATGGGTGTGGCGCCGGGTCCGACCTTCATCTCGTCCCAGTGATAGGCCATGGGCTTGATGACAACCTTGGCATCTCCCCAATGCACCAGGTCCGGCGAATAGGAAATCCAGATGGACCACGGCGAGATTTCCGAATGGGGCCGGTCCAGCCTCACGTAGCGGCCGTTGATCTTTTCGGGAAAAATGACCACGTTGCGATAATCCGCCTGGGTGATCAGGGAGATCCTCTCCAGGCGTTCAAAGTCGGTGGTCTTCGCCAGGGCCACCCGTACGCCGTGCCGGG
>JBASVF010000075.1:0-5490 GCA_049275795.1 Desulfomonilia bacterium | reverse complement strand
GACTCGTAGTGCGTGACGTGCTGCTCCTCGACCTGCGCGATCTCGAGGTACAGCCCCCGGCTGAGCATGTCCACGGCCCTGTCGCCGACGTTCATGTAGTAGTTCATGGTCTGCTGTTCGGCCGAGACGATGGTGAGGATGTGGAGCTTGGTGATCGGGTCGGCCTTCGTGAAGTCCCGGAAGTCGCGCACGTCGTCCCACGGATGGCGGTGCTCCAGCACCGTGGGCCTGCCCACGGTTATCTCGGTGTACTTCTTGGTGATCTCGGACGGCTCCTTGCCGTCGATGAACTTCATGAGGTTCGAGTAACGGTAGAGGTGGTCGAAGTCTTCGAGCAGCGCGAAATCGAGCACCTGCTTCACGTAGGCATCCGGCTCGGTGCGCGCCAGGAACGCGGTGAGGTCGACGGCCACCTGCTCATACCCGATCGTCACCTCGAGGTTGCTCTCGTTTCCGGGGATCATCCAGTTGATGGCCTTCTGCTGCGCCTGCTCGACCCTGCGGGTGGCGGCCAGGTGGCGCCTGATGTTCATGTCGCTTACGTTGCGGGCGAACTGGTGCTTGAAGATCACGGCTTCCACCTCGATGCCGTTCATCAGGATGCCCCTGGTCCTCGTATAGGGATGGACGGATTCCTTGTCATACGGCTTGGAATTCAGGTCCATCCAAGACTTTGTCTGCTTCTCGATGGGTATGCCTTTTTCCTTCAGGGGATTGAACGCCATAGTACCCTCCTTTTCCTTCAGGAATGATTTCGGGCCGGCGGCCCATATAGGAATGAATACCCCCCATCGCGGAGCTTTAAATATGGCGTGAAAGCCGATGCAGGCTATGAACGGGCCTTTCCTGAGGATAATTTCCGCCAGCGGGCGGGAAGGGAACGAGGCAGAAGTCAGTAGGAGATGGAGCGGATGAGGTCGAGCTTCTTCGTGATGTAGCGCTTCAGGCGCTCCTCGTCCCCGAACCAGAAGTGATCGGTCTCCTCCATGACCGTGACGCGCTCGCGGTCCAGGACGCCATACAGCCCTTCACGGTCGCAGAACTGGTCGCAGTCGCCCACTGCAGCCCACACGTTCAAGCCCTTCAGGGAAGGGAAGGGAAACATGGCGGTCGGGGGCGAGATGAAGATGCAGGGCACGTCCACCTCCTTGAGAAAGTTCGCCGCGACCCACGAGCCGAACGAGTAACCCACCACGATGACCGGGTAGTCCACCCAGTTCACGACATTCGCCAGGTCAGCGACCTCTCCGATGCCGTTGTCGAAGGTTCCCGAGCTCCTGCCCACCCCGCGGAAGTTGAAGCGCAGCGCCGAGTAGCCCCGCTCCAGGACCGCGTTCCACGCCGCCATGACCACGTTGTTGTCCATGCTGCCGCCCATGAGGGAGTGCGGGTGGGTGATGACCGCGCACATGCCTGCCGCGGGCACCTCTTCGTACACCGCCTCGATCCTGGGATTATCGCCGATGAACAGGGACTGCATGGAATTCTATATATCTCCTCGCTCACCTGGGATCAATGGAGAAGTGCCGGATATTCGCGAGAGAGGGCCGGGATGCGGCCGGGTGCTACGGCGTCTTGGGGAGCAGGATGATGCCGTCGGCGACCGTGAGGATGGTGACGCTCGGCTTGAGGTTCATGGCCCGCAGCAGGGGAAAGCTCACCCCAGCGAACCTGGTGGGCGTGATGTCCATGGCGACCGGCATGTTTGCTTCCTCGTTCTCGGGCCAGGGCACCACCGAGAAGATATCATAGGTGCTCAGGTGGTCGGCCAGGGTCGGGGCGTGGGAAAAGGCCCACTCGAGGCCCTTGAGCACGTGCCTGGCCCCCACGATCACGATGGCCTTCTCGTCCGGGTGCTGCTCCATGTAGGAGATCACCTTCTGAGACATCCACTCGTCCCTGCTCACCGGGCAGGGGACCTCCGCATCGATGGCCACGATCTTCATTCCCAGGTCGCGGGCGCGGTTCAGGATCTCTAGGAAGCTCGGCGAGGTCACGATGCTGTGGACCCTGATCCCCTCGACCCCGGCAAGGCCCTTGCAGAAATTGTCGATGTTGGGCTGTTCCAAGCTTGAGATCTCGACGAAGAGCGTGTTGATGTTCGCCTCCTTCATCAGGGTGGGCAGCGCCTCGGCGATGACCTCGTGGATGTAGGCGTTGCGATGGTGGGTCCCGATGAGCAGGATCTTTTTCTTCCGGGCCTTGCTCACCAGGTAGGCCGTGGGATTGTCGGAAAGCTCAAGCTCCTGGCAATGGATGTTCATCGCCGGTAAGCCCACCACGGCCGCGAGGACGAAAAATGCAACGAACTCTTTGATGTATGTTCTTAGTTGCCCTGCCATATGAAGAAACTTGTCGGTTAGATTTTGTCACTTAATAACAGAATCCGGGAGATCAGACAACCCTTTTATAATTTTCTCAAGATCTCGGGAGTTTATCGCGTAACACGCCTGGTTTCTGAGCAACGATGCACCCCCGGTCCCCCGAACATACCCGGAGATGAACTTCTTCATGTGAGCGGTGCCCTTGTGGTCGCCGTAGAGGCTGCAGAGCATCTGAAGGTGCTCGAGCATGATTTCCCGGCGCTCCTGGATCCCGGGAGGGCTCCCGCCGGTGAGCTCGCGAAAGATCCACGGCCTGCCTACGGCCGAGCGGCCCACCATGTACCCGTCCGCACCCAGTGATTCGAGCCGGGTGAGATCTTCGGGCGCGCGGATGTCGCCGCTTGCGATCACCGGGACCGCGGCGGCCCGCTTGACGAGGGGGAGGAGCTCCCACCTCGGACTGCCCTTGTACATGTCCGCCCGGGTGCGAGGGTGAAGGATAAGGCAGGAGATGCCCGTTGACTTGAGGGCTGCCGCCAGTTCGCTTGCATTGATGGACGATGAGTCCCAGCCGGCTCGCATCTTCACGCTCACCGGGATGTGCACCGCTCCGGCAACGGACGAGGCCAGGCGTTCTGCCAGGGGCAGGTTTCGCATCAGGGCCGCGCCCGCGCCCTTGCGTACGACCTTCTTTACCGGGCAGCCCATGTTGATGTCGATGCCGTCGAAGCCCGCATCCTCGATCATCCGCGCGGCCAGGGCCGCATCAGGGACCGAGGTGGTGAAGAGCTGTGCCACGAGCGGGGCGTCCTCCCCGGGCCGCTCCAGGAGGGACTTGGATTTGAGAGGGTTCCTGACGAGCCCCTCGGCGCTGATCATCTCGGTATAGCACAGCTCGGCCCCGTAGCGCCGGCAGAGCACGCGCATGGGCCAGCTCGTGTAGCCCGAGAGCGGGGCCAGCAGCAGCCCGTGCTTGAGGTCGAGACCATAGAGCTTCATAGTCCGGTGCAGAGGCTCCCCTGGACGATCCCTGCGCTCTCCATCCGCCGCCGCACCGCGCTGATCACGCCGGCCTTATCCCTTGTCCAGGCGGGTGCCACCAGCTCGTCCGGGTGCGGATCGCCGGTAATGCGCTGCACCACGATGTCCTTTCTCAGGTGGGCGATGAAGCTCCCAGTCGCCTCGGCGTAGGATTCGAGGTCCATAAGCGAAAACCCGCCCCGCCGGTACATGCCCTCGAGCTCAGTGCCCCGGGCGATGTAGAGCGAATGGATCTTGATATCGGTGACCGGCAGGCTGGAGACGAGCCGGGCCGTGGCGATGAAATCGTCCATGCCCTCACCCGGCAGCCCGATGATCACGTGGGCGCAGATCCGGAACCCGAACGGTGCGGTGAGCTTAACGGCCCGGATGAAGGTCTCGACATCGTGGCCCCGGTTTATGAGCGCGAGCGTCTTCTCGTTTGCCGACTGGAGCCCATACTCCAGCCACACCATGCGGTCCCCGGCGCAGGAGCCGATGAGCTCGAGCCGCTCCCCGTCGATGCAGTCGGGCCTGGTGCCAACGGCCAGGCCCACGATCCGGCGGTACGGTCCGATGGCGCCATAGATCGCCTTCAGGCTATCCAGGCCGGCATAGGTGTTTGAGTATGACTGGAAATAGGCGATGAAGGCCCGGGCCTTGAAGCGCCTGGTCATTGCCTCCATCTGGGACTCGATCTGTTCCTTCAGCTCCATTCCCGTTGAGAACGCCCCGGTGCCCGAGCCTCTTGCATTGCAGTAGATGCATCCCCCGCGCCTCTCCGAGTCCCGGTGCGGACAGCTCAGTCCTGCGTCGAGGGTGATCTTGCGGACCCTCTCACCGAAGTGCTCACGCAGAAACGAGCTGAACGTCCGGTACAGAGGGTCGGTCATTACAGGAACGGGAAATCGAAACCCGTGAGGTTCAGCTCCTGCGCCAGGTCCTTCATGATCTTCTGGAGCGGGGGGGTGATGGGCACCCCTTCCTGCCTGCGCACCTTGATCATGTCGAACTCCTTCTCGCCGGCGAGATAGATCCTGCTGAAACCCGGGACCTTGCGCGAGCTGCGGATCTCGCGCATGATGGCGCCCGTGATGCGTTTGAACACCTCCAGGGGCACGAAGCTCTCGATGTTGATGGCGATGAAGAAGTGGCCGAGCCGGTGGAAGGCGGGCTTGCCGTTTTCAAAGCCGCTCAGCGCCTTGCCGAAGCTCCCTCCGGTCAGCGACGCGCAGAGGATCTCGATCATCACGCCCAGGCCGTAGCCCTTGTATCCTCCGAGCTCCTCGCCGGCCCCGCCCAGGGGCAGCAGCGAGGCCGTCCCCTCGACCAGGGTCCTGAGCAGTTCCCTGCTGTCGGTGGGCTCGTTGCCGTTGATGTCTATGGTGAGCCCTTTGGGGGTGGGTTTGCCCTCGCGGGCATAGACCTCGATCTTTCCGCGCTGGATGGTCGAGGTCGCGATGTCCAGGAGGAAGGGGTACTTCTCGTCCGAGGGGGCGCCGAAGCTGATGGGGTTGGTGCCGATGACCGGCTCGACCCCGAAGGTGGGGGCAACCGACGGCCTGGCATTGGAAAAGGCCAGGCCCACCATGCCCCGCTCGATCGCCATTGACGGGTAGTACCCGGTGATGCCGAAGTGGGTGCTGTTGCGCACCCCCACCATTCCGATGTTTGCCCGGGCCGCCTTCTCGATGGCCAGGCTCATGGCGCGGTGAGCGATCACGTGGCCCATCCCGTGGTTGCCGTCGATCACGGCCGTGTTTGCGGTCTCCTTGACCACGGTTTCCCTGGTGACGGGCTTGAGGATCCCGTCCTTGATCCGGTCGACGTACATCTTGAAGCGGCCGATGCCGTGGGATTCCACCCCGCGAAGGTCCGACTCGATCAGAACCGCGGCGCAGATCCGGGCGTCATCCTCAGGAACGCCCAGGGCGATGAATCCCTGCTTCATGAAGCGTTCGAGCTCCCGGTGATCAACCGGCACAGTGCTGGATGGTTCCATGGGAATGTCTCCTTGTCTGATGGGAAGGGTGAGTGTTCATGGTTGGTTCTCATATCAGATGATCATTGTTTCGAAAAGGGGAAAGAGGGCTTTCTCCTTGTGGAAATCAAGAGTTTTCACAAGAGAATGCGGGTACTGAGAGAC
>JBASVF010000074.1:0-6471 GCA_049275795.1 Desulfomonilia bacterium | reverse complement strand
TAGACGCTGCCGTCCCGTGCGGGATAGGCGAGGCCCTTCTCCTCGAGCCTGCGGATCATCTCGATGATCTGCTCGCTGTGCTCGGTCGCCCTGGGCTCGATGTCGGCGGGCTTCACCCGGATCGCCTCCATGTCGGCGGCAAACTCCCGGATGTATCGCTCGGCCACCTCGCGGTAATCGGTACCGAGCTGGTTGGCCCGGGCGATGATCTTGTCGTCCACGTCGGTGAAATTCCGCACGTAGGTGAGATCATAGCCCTTCCTGCGGAGGAAGCGGGCGATCACGTCGAAGACCACCAGCGAGCGGGCGTGGCCGATGTGGCACATGTCGTATACCGTGACCCCGCAGACGTACATCCCCACCCGCTTCCCGTCAACGGGGACGAAGGGTTCCTTCTTCTTGGTCAGTGTATTGTACAGGATTATGCCCATGGAGCGCTCCTTACTCGTCGATTTTTTCCACCAGCACCACCGCCTGGGCCGCGACAGCCCCGCCGGAGCCGATCTCTCCCAGGCCCTCGTTGGTCCTGAACTTTACCGATACCTCGGAGGTCTCGATTTTACATGCACGAGCGATATTTGCAACCATTTCGTTCCGATAGGGACCGAGCTTGGGCCTTTCGCAGATGCAGTTGATATCGATGTTGACCACCCGGAATCGCCCCGCGATCTTCAAGCTGATCTCGTGGAGCATGTCGAGCGAGTGGATGCCCTCGGTCTCGGGCGAGGTGTCCGGGAACAGGACACCGATATCGGTCATGCCGCAGGCCCCCAGGATGGCATCGCACACGGCGTGCGTGACCGCATCGCCATCCGAGTGGCCCAGCAGCCCCAGGGGAAAATCGATGCGGACGCCTGCCAGTACGAGGGGACGGCCCGGGACGAGGCGGTGGATATCGTAGCCGATGCCTATCTTGAGCGGCATGCGAGAATCGCCTCCGCAAGAATCAGGTCCTGCTCGATGGTAACCTTGATGTTCAGGGGATCGCCCTCAACCGTGCGCACGATCCCGCCGGCCGCCTCGACGAGCGCGCTGTCGTCGGTCGCGGCTCGTTCGCCCTGTTTCCTTGCCTGCCGGTGTGCCTCGAGGATAATCTCCGCCGGAAAGGCCTGGGGAGTCTGGATCTCGAAGAGGTTCGCACGGGAGACCGTGCGCGTCACCACGCCTTCCCTGAC
The DNA here is from genome assembly GCA_049275795.1 of Desulfomonilia bacterium. Lineage (GTDB taxonomy): Bacteria > Desulfobacterota > Desulfomonilia > UBA1062 > UBA1062 > Phosphitivorax. Next base: position 5,296 of record JBASVF010000074.1, on the reverse strand, counting down.
CTCCTTGATCGTGCTGGAGACCGCGAGGGCGGGAATGCATCCATCCGCCCGGGCCGCACCGGCCGTCACGCGGGAGATGAGCTCCGCCGTCACCAGGGGCCTAGCCGCATCGTGGATGAGCACGAGCCCGGAGCCGTCGGTCATCTCCAGGCCGTTCATGACCGATTCCTGCCGGGTGGCTCCTCCGGCGGCAAAAAATAAGGGGGTATCGATGCCCTTGAGGAGCTCCCGGGCGAGGCCCATGTCGCCGGAAGGGACCACCACGACCACGGCATTGACATCAGGGTGTGAGGTAAAGGCTTCCACGCTGCGGCGGATGAGGGGCACGCCGCACAAGTCGAGGAACTGCTTCTTCTGGCCGAAGCGGCTCCCGCTGCCTCCGGCCACGATGACCGCGCTAATTGCCATTGGTTTTCGGCGCCGCGAATATCATCCGCCCAGCCGGGGTCTGGAGAATGGAGGTGACGGTCACCTCGAGGCTCTTGTTCAGGAGCGGCTCGCCCTGCTCGACCACCACCATGGTGCCGTCCTCGAGGTAGGCAACTCCCTGGCCTTTCTCCTTGCCCGGCTTCGCGATGGTGACCGACAGGCTCTCGCCGGGGAGCACGAGGGGCTTCACCGCATTGGCGAGCTGGTTGATGTTCAGGACGTTCACCCCCTGGATCTGGGCGACCTTGTTGAGATTGAAGTCGTTCGTGAGCACGTCCGCGTCCAGCTCCCTGGCTAGTGCGATGAGCTTGGAGTCGACCTCCTTGATCTTCGGGTAGTCCTTGTCGATGATCTCGAAGCGGACCTGGGGGTTCTTCTGAAGGCGGTTGAGGATGTCAAGCCCCCTTCTTCCGCGGGCCCGCTTGAGGGGGTCGGAGGAGTCGGCGATGTGCTGGAGCTCGTTGAGGATGAACTGCGGCGCGGTCAGAATCCCTTCGATAAACCCGGCATCGCAGATGTCGGGAATGCGGCCGTCGATGATCACGCTGGTATCGAGGATCTTTCTCCTCGGCTGCTCGCCCCGTGCCTTGTGGTGGAAGACGGGCAGGTCGCCGATCTCACGGCCCCATGCAAGGCCGACGGTGTAGCCGAGGTAGGCGAAGAACGAGTTGACGAGGATGAAGAGGAAGATGCCGCCTTCGAGCCTCAGGAGAACGTAACCCAGCAGGCTGCCGATCACCAGGCCCAGGATGGCGCCCAGGAAGCCGCCCACGTAGGCCATGGGGTGAAACTTCAACCCCTTCATCTCGCCAATGAAGACCAGGGCGAGGCACGATAGGGCGATCAGGGGTAGGATGACGAGCCAGATCCCACCCTCCATCTGCAGCTGTGCATACATAAACGCCCCGTAGAACACTACGAGGGCAACCGCGATTCTCAAGAACCATTTCATTGTGCGTACGAGTCCTGTTCCATGCTTTTATTCACTCAGCCTGGGGCTCCAGCTTGCCCATTGCCTCGAGCAGCATCTTTTCGACCTCCTTCTTGTCGAGCTTCAGGGATATGGCGATCTCGCTGACCAGGAGGTTCCTTGCCGTGTCATACATCTTCCGCTCTCCGAAAGAAAGCTCCTTGCCCCGCTTGAGTATGTTCAGGTCCCTTAAGACCTCGGCGATCTCGAAAGCGGAGCCGCTCTTTATCTTTTCCATGTATTCGCGGTAACGCCTGTTCCATGTCTGATTGTCGACGGGAACCGAGCGCTCCTTGAGGATATCGAGCACCCGCTCGATGCCTTTCTCGTCGAGGAGCCGGCGTATGCCCACGTTTTCCACGTTCGTGACAGGGACCATGACCGTCATCTGCGTGTCGAGGACCTTCAGGATGAAGAAGGAAATCGTGCTGCCCGATATCTCCCGCGACTCGATGGACTCCACCTCAGAGACTCCATGAGCGGGGTAAACCACAATGTCTCCAACGTTAAACATGCGCAAGTCCCCTTTATGTACAAGAACACAATAACAATTCGATGTAATTTAGTCAAGGCTGGCAGGAACGGGATGGGAAAAAATGATGAGTGATTATGGGCAGGAGGCCATGTGCATGGAGGGCATTCAGGGCAGGACGGCGTCACAGGCTCGTTTTTGAGCATTTTCAGGGTTTCAGGGCCTGTTCCGGGTGATGCGCAGGGGAAGCGTTTCACCCTTGCTGTAAGCGTGGACGACATACCTCCGACAATGCCGGTGCTCCAGGGCAAGGCACCGGATGGGAGCGCTTTCAGAAGGCTTTGAGGAAACCTTGACTTGGGCCGGGTTTCTGTGAGAAGCAGACTGGACATGAGGTATCCCCGGATCGACCCGGTCTTCTTCGAGATAGGGCCTCTCGAGTTTCGCTGGTACGGGCTGATGTACATCATCGGCTTCTTGTGCGCGTACGTGATTCTGCGCCGTCTTTCCAGGCGCGGGGAGTACGACATGAGCACCAAGGAGATCGAGGACGCGCTCACCTACAGCATCGTAAGCCTGATCATCGGGGCCCGCCTGGGGTACTGCATTATCTACAACCTCGGGTACTATGCCTCTCATCCCTTGAGGTGCCTGGCCATATGGGAAGGGGGAATGTCCTTTCACGGGGGACTCATCGGGCTCGTCATCGGGGGATGGCTGTTCAGCCGCCTGAGGCATAAATCCTTTCTCATGCTCGCCGACATGGGCGCCCTGGCCGCTCCCCCGGGGCTGTTCTTCGGGCGCATCGGCAACTTCATAAACGCGGAGCTCTACGGCAGGGTCACGGACGTGCCCTGGGGCATGGTCTTTCCCGGAGCGGGCGATCTTCCCCGGCACCCATCCCAGCTCTACGAGGCCTTCTTCGAAGGCATCGTGCTCTTTCTCGTGCTCTTTGCCCTGAGCAGGAGGATGCGCACCCGGGGGGTCCTCATTTCCGTGTTCCTTGCAGGCTACGGCCTCATACGATTCTGCCTCGAGTTCTTCCGTGAGCCGGACCCTCAGCTGGGGTTCGTCATCAGCGCCTTCACCATGGGCCAGGTCCTTTCCCTGATCATGATCGGGCTAGGGGTGATCCTGCTCGTGTGGCGATTAAAGTCGAGCCCGACTTCCCGCGATAACACACATACATGATGGATCTCGAGGCCAGGATCGCCGCGTGCATCAGGGCGTTCACCCATTACAACCGCTACAAGAAACGGTTGATGGGGATGAACGACCCTCTGGGCTCGAGGGTTATCCTGGAGCTCTTCCCGCTGTGCATCCACATCAACCATCCCGCTCTGCCCGGGTACACGGGCAGCGACGACTGCCCCTGCGGGATCAAGTGTATGGACTGGCCCCTGGGCACGATCCAGAGCCTGAGCGCCTTCTCACCGATCAGACTCAAGCCGGGTGAGTTCCGGAACCTCGTACCCAGGAACCGCGAGATAGAGGGGCTCTTCACGATCGGCTCGGTGGGAAGTCTCGGCCAGACCAGGGAATCCGACTACGACATCTGGGTGGTGGTGGACAACGAGGCCCTGGGCAAACGCAAGCTCGAGCTGCTGGATCGGAAGCTCAAGGCGATCCAGAGGTGGATCGCCGGCCAGTATATCATCGACCTGCACATCTTCCTGATGGATGTCCGCGACATCCAGGAGAACAATTTCGGGACCGTGTCGCAGGAGGGAGCCGGTTCGGCACTGAAGAACATACTCAAGGAGGAATTCTACCGGACCATGACCCTGATCGAGGGAAGGATCCCGGTGTGGTGGGTGACCCCGTCCGACGGGGGACAGGATGCCTACGAGCTGACCATTGAATGCCTGAAGAAATCGCTTGTCTACCAGTACGCCGACTTCATCGACCTGGGCAATATCACCTCCATTCCCGAGCAGGAGTTCCTCGGCGCCGCCCTGTGGCAGATGCACAAGGCCCTCGACGATCCCCTGAAGTCGGTGCTCAAGATGGCGCTCGCCGCGACCTACCTGGAGCCCTCGGACGACCGGGGGCTGCTGTGCGACGAGGTGAGGCGGAATGTCATGCGGGCCGAGAAGGACGAGATCATCGACCCCTACCTCGAGGTATTCCATCGCGTAGAGAGCTTCTACCTCCACCGGGGAGACGACCGGACCGTCGAGCTCCTCAGGAAGTGCTTCTACCTCAAGGTTGCACCTTCCATCGGCCCGAAGGACCTGCTGAGGGTAGACCAGCAGGACAAGACCGCCATGATGGTCGAGGTCGTGAAGAAATGGAACTGGCCCATGGGCTTCATTCAGGATATGAACCGCTTCAACGAGTGGAGCGTGGAGAAGTACCGGCAGTTCGGGAACGACCTCCACGACTACCTCAAGCGGACCACGGTGCTCCTGGTCCGCAGGGCCAAGTCCTCGCTCATGGACTCGGAGCTCGATCAGGATATCGAGATGGAAATCCTCCGCAGAAGGGTCGAGGCCTTCTACGTCGCCAAGAAGGGAAAGATCGAGGCCGAAAAGAGGGTTAAGAGAAGGGAGCCCGCCTACGAGGACATCTACTTTGCGTACGAGAACCGCAAGTGGCACATCTACCGGAGCTACCCCGGCAGGAAGAGGGAGAAGCCCATCATGAGCGCCGATCGGGTGGTGAGGCTGCTCGCATGGCTCGTGTACAACAAGAGGTTCAATGCCTTTACCGGGTTCCACATGGTCCCCAATCACACCGGGGTCGCGCTCTCGGATCTCCAGGATCTCCTCAGGGAGCTCGATTCCCTGGTCCCGGACATCAGCTCGGTCGGGCTCGATCGGGAATCGCTCATGGACAAGAAGTTCCTCAAGAGGATCATGATCGTCGGCAATATGGAGGCCCCAGACTCGCTTGCCGCCATTCGCGAGGTCGACGTCCTGTATGTCAACTCCTGGCACGAGTTCTTCTGCATCGAACTGCCCCCGGATTCGCTCAGGGCATGGATGAAAGAGCACCGCACGCCCTGGACCAAGATCGACACCTGGCTCCCCCGGGAGGGGAAATCCAAGCGCCTCGCCAGTGCGCTCTCATCACTTTTCTCCTGACCTGGAGAGCCCGTCCCCTCGAGCTTTCCCCATCGGCGTGGCAGCAAGTAAAAGCATTGACTCATCCCTTGTTTGCCGATATCACGAAAGGAAACCCAGGGCGTGCCCTTTGAGCCCGGGGCCGTGAAGGAGATACGATGGATACGGTTGCGGTCGGGATATGCCAGATCAGGCAGGGCTACGATTGCCGAGGCAACCTCGAGAGGGCCTGTGCCATGATCGGCGAGGCTGCGGATAAGGGTGCCGAGGTGGCTGTTCTGCCCGAGATGTTCCTCTCACCCTACGAGCCCGTGTCCATCCGTTCGGCAGCTCCGCTGGCGCCCGAGGCGGTTCATGCCC
>JBASVF010000073.1:0-2763 GCA_049275795.1 Desulfomonilia bacterium | reverse complement strand
TCCCAGGATGGAGCTCGAGCTGCTCCACCACTCCAAGTGGAAGAAGGCGGTGCGCCTCATTCCCCTGCTCGCCTCGGAGTACACGGAGCCCGATAACCGTCCCGTATTCGAGAACATCGTAGCTCATCTCTCCAGCGCCAGCTACCTCTCCCAGATCATCTTCGGTCTCGACCGGGCGACCGAGGACGACGCCTGCAAACTCGCGGATATCCTGAACCGCTACAAGGTGAAGAACTACCTGATCCAGCACAACGACGGTCCGGGGTTCTCCTCCATCTACAACAAGCTCTCCGAGGCCGGTTTCCGGCTCAACGATCCCGGCAAGGGCAAGAACATGTTCATGTCCTTCGGGATCGCATTGGCCATGGGCGCGCACAGCATCGGGCTGATCGACGCGGACATCAGGACCTTCAGCAGGGAGCAGCTCGACCGGCTGTTCTATCCCGTGCAGGTGCTCAACTACCAGTTCAGCAAGGCCTTCTACGCCCGGATCAAGGACGGGCAGTTCTACGGCAGGGTCAAGCGGCTTCTGCTCGATCCCCTGCTCATCGCCCTGAAGCGCAAGTTCACCGAGACCCAGGAGGAGAAGGTCCTCAGGCTCGTGGATTTCCTCTTGACCTTCAACTACCAGCTCTCCGGGGAGGTGGCTTTCGAAAGCCAGCTCCTCAAACGCATGCAGTTCGCCACCAACTGGGGCGTGGAGATCTTCACGCTCATCGAGGTCTACCGCAAGGCCACGACCTGCGCCCAGGTGGAGATCTCCAGGGATCCCTTCGACCACAAGCACCAGCCGGTATCCGAGGGCGACCGCACCAAGGGGCTCTACAAGATGGGCATCGACATCGTCACCACCCTGCTGGCCGCGCTGGTGGTGGAAGAGGGACTGGCCATCTCCGAGCACTTCATCCGCGACCTCACCACCACATACCTGAGCGTGGCCGACGACCTCATCAAGATGTACGCGGACAACGCGGCATACTGCGGGCTGAGCTACGACACGAACCTCGAGGAGGCCATGGTGGACAACGTGTTCAAGAACGTGATCCTGTTTGCCGGCGACCAGCTGCTCTCGCCGGCCTTCATGGCTCGCCGCTTCAGCTCCTACGTGAGCGAGTACGAGGACTTCAAGCCCTTCATCGAGCAGGGTCTGCTCACGGTGATCGAGAAAACCTCGCAGAAAATCAGGACCGAGATCTACGAGACACCCAAGACCGTGTCCTGGGAGCGGGTGATGCGCAAGCTCCCTACGCTCATCAACGATATCATCGATGTTGTCGAACGCGAAAAGAAGCTCTACCGCTGAAGGGCCGTACGCCCGGGGCGGTTTCCACGGGGGATGCCCTCTCCCGGAGGGCGGTCCGACCCCCTGGTTCTTCCCCCGCCCGCAGGGCTACCAGTGCGGCTGGTTGTCCATGCGGGCTCCCATGACCTCCAGGGTATCGAGCACTACCACGAAGGCCCCGGGGTCGATCTCGGAGATCATCCTCTTGAGGTGGGGCAGGTCCTGGAAGGAAATGACGCTGTAGATGAGCCGCTTGGCATCCTTCCGGTAGCCTCCCATGGCCTCGATGAAGGTCACCCCTCTGCGGTCCTTCTTGAGGATCTCGCTCGAGATCTTCTCCCAGTGGTCCGAGATGATCAGCACCGCCTTTCTCTTGCTGAAGCCTACCACCACCAGGTTCATGAAGTATGCGCTCGCGTAGAGGAAGATCAGGGTGTAGAGCGCATCCTCCAGCGAGACGAGGATGGATGCGGCCAGCAGGATGATGCAGTTCACCCCCAGGGAGGTGTTCCCGGGCCTGATCGATAGGGCCTTGTAGAGAATCACCGCGAGGATGTCGGTGCCCCCGGCCGATCCGTACGACCTGAGTATGAGCCCGCTGCCTGCCCCGTAGATGATGCCTGCGAACAGGGTGCTCAGGATCCTGTTATCGATGGACAGGGGTAAGGTGATCGTCGAGAGCGCCAGTGAATAGATCAGCAGGCCCGCGATGCTGTAGAAGAAGAACCTCCTGCCCACCATGGACCACCCGGCGATGAATACCGGGATGTTGAGGATGAGGTAGATGAACCCCACGGAGATGGAGGGAACCAGGTAGTGGATGATGAGGGCCGCCCCGGTGAACCCGGAGCTCAGGAAGTTCTGCGGTATGAGGATCCCGTTGACCGCGACTGCGCACATGGCGCTGCCGGATACCAGGAGGAGGCAGTTCCACAGGAATTGCACCATGGCCTTCGATCTCTGGGTAAGAAGGTGTTTCATGCAAAGCTCCCAATGTACTTGATAGAAGACTCCAAAGACGATACCGGAACCACGCCGCGGCCCAGAGCCCCTTGCCGTGGCACGGCGTCCCGCCATGCATCCGCCCCCGTTCGAGGCGAGGAAGCACGGCGGCGGAAGGCGCCTGCGATCTGCGGGATCCCCGCTACAGCACTCCCTCGAGCTCTCTTGCGTAGATGATGGATGCCAGCGAATCGATGGCCTGGATCAAACGGTCGACCTCCTCCTTCACCTTCCGTCCCCGGGCGGTGTTCCTGCCCCGGTAAACGGCCTGTATCCTGGTGAGCCTCTCGAGAAGGCTCTCGATATCCTCTATGGTTCGCATCACCCTGACCTTCCCGTCTTCAACCACGATCAGTTTTTCCAGGATTTCGTACCCGTCTGCCACGGAAGATCTCCTTTCGCCCGGCATCGTATGCTGCAGGCATACCTTAGCACAGGACCGGGTGCGAGTCCAGAAAGGATCTGAACTCAACATCTCT
>JBASVF010000072.1:0-17785 GCA_049275795.1 Desulfomonilia bacterium | reverse complement strand
TCTCGATCTCGCCAATGGCAATCTTTTCCTCCTGGGCTTTCTCCATGGCCTTGAGCTGGTTCTCGGTAAGAACATGGCCGGTCTTCGCCACGTGCACTTCCAAGGCCTTCAGACGCTTCTGAAAGACTTCCAGGTTATGCCTGAGCCACACACAGCGGACGCCGGCGGCCGATACGAAGATCCCTCGTCTCCTGAGCTCATCACTTACCCGCTTCTGGCCCAGGGCAGGGTTCTCAAGGGTGAGCTCCAGAATCGCCGCCTCGACATCTTCCGGTATGCGATTCTTGAGGTTCGGAACACGCTTGGTCTTCTCTATGAGGGCTTCCATTCCTCCCTCCTCGTACGCATTCTTCACCCGGTAAAACGTGTCCCTGCTGTAGCCCATCACCCGGCATGCCTCGGAGACGTTCTTGAGGTAGCTGGCTAAATCTAGCAATCCCAACTTGTTTCTGATAAGCTTCTGATCGGTAGTCATGGTTCATTCTCCTTTCTTTGAGTTTTTGCAGAACTTCAGAAAGGTTAACCATGACTACCACCTACTGGCAATCACTTACTGTCCGATCAAGTCGTGACTAATACACTTCAATGCAGATGCCAATATGATGCGCCTTGTCTCCGAGGCATATCGCATCCGCCTGGCGTACCTTTTCGACCCTCACTTGGCGGTCCATACATCCCTGCTCGACCCGCTGCCCCATCAGATCACTGCCGTATATGAGCAGATGCTTTCTCGTCAGCCCTTGCGATTTCTCCTGGCCGATGACCCTGGCGCAGGGAAAACAATCATGGCAGGCCTGCTCATGAAAGAACTCAGGGTGCGCGGCGACCTGGATCGTTGCCTCATCGTCTGTCCGGGGAATCTCGCCGAGCAGTGGCAGGACGAGCTGTACACCAGGTTCCAGTTGCCATTCGAGATACTCACCAACGATCGCCTTGAGGCAGCACATACGGGCAATGCCTTTTTGGAGATGCCCTTCGTCATAGCCAGGCTGGATAAGCTGAGCAGAAATGAAGATGTCCAGGCCAAGCTCATGCAGACAGACTGGGACCTCATTGTATGCGATGAGGCCCATAAGATGTCCGCGTCTTTCTTCGGAAGGGAGATCAAAGAGACAAAGCGCTACAAGCTGGGGAGGATTCTCTCGGGTTTGACAAGGCACTTCCTGCTGATGACCGCCACCCCGCACAATGGAAAGGAAGAAGACTTTCAGCTCTTTTTGGCCCTACTTGACGGCGACAGGTTCGAGGGACGTTTCAGGGATGGCGTTCACGTCGTCGATACGTCAGACCTCATGCGCAGGATGGTCAAGGAGAAGTTGCTAAAGTTCGATGGCACCCCGCTATTCCCGGAGCGCATGGCCTATACAGTCGGATACAAGCTCTCGGACTTGGAAGCTAGACTGTATGAGGAAGTCACGAACTATGTCCGGGATGAGTTCGACCGGGCTGATAAATTGGAAAATGAGGGCAGGAAGGGCACGGTGGGCTTTGCCCTTACTATTCTGCAACGCCGGCTCGCTTCGTCCCCGGAAGCTATCTATCAATCTATCATTCGCAGACGTGAACGGTTGGAGAGGAGGCTCAGGGAAGAAGAGCTTCTGAAGAGGGGAGAGCATGCTAGAATCCAGGAGTATGATCAGGCAAGGTCCTTAAGCGCGGAGGATATCGACGAGCTTGATGAAGCCACCGATGCCGAGGTCGAGACGATCGAAGACGAGATAATCGACAAGGCTACGGCAGCTCAAACCATTGCCGAGCTGAAGGCGGAGATTGCGACGCTCAAAACCCTTGAGGCTCTAGCCCTCAGAGTAAGAACCAGCGGCACGGACAAGAAGTGGGAAGAACTCTCGAAGCTCCTTCAGGACGATGCCGAGATGTTTGATCCGAAGGGATCCAGAAGGAAGCTCATTATTTTTACCGAGCACCGTGACACCCTGAATTACCTCGCATCCCGTATCAGGACTCTTCTCGGCAGGGAGAATTCGGTTATCACCATACACGGCGGTGTCGGGAGGGAGGACCGAAAGAAGGCAGAGGAATTATTCAAACAGGATAAGGATGTGCTTGTGCTGGTTGCCACTGATGCAGCAGGGGAAGGTATAAATCTTCAGCGTGCCCATCTCATGGTGAACTATGACCTCCCGTGGAACCCAAACAGGATCGAGCAACGGTTCGGGAGGATTCACCGGATTGGTCAGACCGAGGTCTGTCATCTCTGGAACCTTGTTGCGGAGGAGACCAGAGAAGGGGAGGTATACCGGACCCTTCTAAAAAAGCTCGAGATGGAACGCACTGCCCTCGGAGGTGCTGTGTTTGATGTGCTCGGCAAAGCAATTGGCGGCGCAGAACTGAGGCAGCTCCTCATCGAGGCCATTCGATATGGTGAAAGGACAGAGGTCAAAGAGCGGCTCAAGAGAAAGGTTGAAGACGCTCTCGATAGGACCCGTCTCGTGGGCCTACTCGAGGAGAAGGCCCTTGTACATGAGTCTATGGATACCGCCAGGGTTTTCAAGATCCGGGAGGATATGGAGCGTGCGGAAGCAAGGCGCCTGCAACCGCATTTCATAGCCTCTTTCTTCATGGAGGCGTTCAGGCTCATGGGAGGAACCATATACGAGCGCGAGCCGAAGCGCTACGAGATCAAGCATGTCCCGAATCTGATCAAAGCCCGTGACCGGCAGATCGGGCAGGGATATCCGGTATTGCCAAAATACGAGCGTATCTGCTTTGAGAAAGAGCTCATCAGTATTCCGGGGAAACCTCTGGCCGACTTTATCTGCCCCGGGCATCCCCTTCTGGAAGCAACGATAGATCTGGTGAAAGAAAGATATCGCGACCTCTTGAAGCAGGGCGCGCTCTTCCTGAACGAGGCTGATACTGGGGAAGACCTCAAGGTCCTTTTTTACCTGGAGCATTCGATACAGGACGCCAGGGTGGATAGGCATGGGAACAAGAGGATCGTGTCACGGCGCATGCAGTTCGTTGAGATGGATAGCAAAGGCTCCGTCAGGAATGCCGGGTACGCCCCATATCTCGACTACAGGCCTCTCACAGACGAAGAGCAGAGCCTGGTTGCCGCCGAACTCCAGCAAGATTGGCTGAAGGGCGATCTTGAGTCAAAGGCCGTGACCTATGCCGTCACAAACCTCGTGAAGGAGCATTTCGACGAGGTAAAAGAGCGTAACGAAGAGCGGGTATCCAAGACTATAGCGGCGGTGAAAAGCAGGCTCACGAAAGAGATTACCTACTGGGACCACCGTGCGAACGAGCTCAAGACACAGGAGCTTGCAGGAAAGGTCAACGCCAAGATGAATTCCGGCAAGGCCCGGGCCCGGGCTGACGAATTGCAGGCACGGCTCGAAAAGCGCCTCAAAGAGCTCGATCAAGAACGCAGTATATCCCCGCTCCCTCCTGTCGTTATAGGAGGGGCGCTCATTGTTCCCGGAGGCCTTCTCGCACGGCTGCGCGGAATACGGAAAGGCGATCCTGAGACCTTTGCCCGCGAGACGAAGCGCGTTGAAGCTGCCGCCATGGAAGCGGTTATAGCTGCAGAGACGGCCCTGGGTAATGTGGCTACGGACGTGAGTTGGCGGAAGTGCGGGTATGACATTGAGTCCCTCATTCGTGGAGGAAAGGGGAAGATGAGGTTCATCGAGGTTAAGGGGAGGGTAGCCGGGGCCACATCCGTAACCATAACCAAGAATGAGATCCTCACTGCTCTGAACAAGCCCGATGACTATATCCTGGCCCTTGTGGAGGTGCCTCCTTCAGACACGTATCAGGAGGCCGATCCGTGGAAGGTCGGCGAGCATGAACGGGCTTACGGTAATCTCTATAACGGCTGCAAGGTCGTGTATGTGAGGAGGCCGTTCGGCAAAGAACCGGATTTCGGGGTGACGAGTGTCAATTACAGCCTGGCAGAGCTCATGGCAAAGGGGGAGCCGCCCCGATGACCCAAAGACTCAAAATATTTGTCAGCTCAGTGCAGAAAGAACTCGAAGACGAACGCCTTATCGTTCAGAATCTCCTCAATACCGATGCGTTTCTGTCTGCCCATTGCACTCCGCTGCTCTATGAGTTTGAACCCGCCTCTCCAGATAAGGCGCTTCAGGACTGTCTTCATTCGCTTGACGGCTGCCAGGTCTGCCTGATCATCATCGGCATAGAATACGGCACGCAAGTGGATGGGCTCTCCATCACACACATAGAGTACCGCAGATCAAAGGAAAAGGCTCTCCCCATCCTGGCATTCATCAAGGGCGATCGGAGGCTGAAACGCGAAGCCGGTACCATGAAGCTCCTGGAAGAACTGGATCAGGACGGGATCAAGTACAAGCGCTTCGGCAACGTGGTCGAGCTCCAGAAAGAGGTCCGTGCGGCCCTGGTGAAGCTCCTGCACGAGCGTTACGGCATCACGCCGACGAGCGACGAGAACCTCATCGCAGAGCAGACCATCGAAGCCACATCTCCCTTCGAATCAAAGCCAATCGAACGGATACCTTGGAAGGACCTCGATCTGGACACGGCACGCCGCCTCATCGCCACAGCCAAGGGGTGCGATCCCAGAACCCTGTCCGATGCCGACATCATTGCGGAGGCAATGCAGAGAGGTCTAGCATGGCGTGACCATGCAACAGGAATTCATTATGCTACGGCTGCAGGGATCGTCCTCTTGGCAAAAGACCCCTCCGCGGTTTTCCCCCAGTGCCGCATCCTGGCCGATGCCTATCGCGGAAGCGAGCCCGACGGAGACCCACGCGATCATGAGGACATTCGGGCGCCCATGCCGCTGGCAATCGACCGGGCCATTGCCTTTATCGACCGGAACACCCGTCATCCCATGCGCATTGTCGGGCTCAACCGCCTACGGCTCGACGAGTACCCTGAATCGGCACTGCGGGAGGCCCTGGTCAATGCGGTGGCCCACCGGCAGTACGAAGATGCGGGTCGCAAGATCCTCCTCGAAGTGTTCGCCGACCGTGTGTGCGTTCTGAGTCCCGGTCTCCCTCCTGCGCCCATCACCCTGGCAAAGCTCCGCAGCGGGAAATACCGCCCCTGCTCGCGCAACCCTGTCCTGGCTCAGAACCTATCGTATTTCCATCGCATCGAGGAGCGCGGCAGCGGCTTCCGCCGGATGCGCGACCAGATGCTCGATCACGGTCTCGACCAGCCAATCATCGGGACCGACACCGGGTATTTCCAGGTCACCTTCCCGGGGCCGGGTGAAAACATCGAGCGCATCAGAGTGCCCGAGAGGCAGCTCTTGGTGACGCCGGCGGTGGAAGCACAATTGAATGACCGGCAGCGTCAGATGGCAAGGTGGCTTGCCGAAGGCCAGGAGCTCACAAGCAGGCAATGCGAGGCTGCATTCGGCGTAACCCGCCCGATTACGACAAAGGACTTCAATAAGCTGGTTGATCTGGGCATCGCCGAGAAGATCGGATCGGGCCGTTCAACACGGTACCGAATCAAAGATCAGGGCCAATCGTTAAGTAATCGTAAAGCAATTTTGGATAATCGTAAACCATGAGGTGACAATGGACGCATATTCAGACAACTGGTCATGGGCCCGGGATTTGTGACCGGTGTAACAGAAGCGATAGAACTCGAAGTGGGAGAAAGGGGAGAGCAATGAAAACGACGAAGAAGCTCATCGAGGTGGCGCTGCCGCTCGATGTCATCAACAAGGCCTGTGCGCGGGAGAAGTCCATTCGCCATGGGCACCCCAGCACGTTGCACCTGTGGTGGGCACGGCGCCCCCTGGCAGCCGCACGGGCCGTGATCTTCGCCCAGATGGTGGACGACCCCTCGGCGCATCCGGACCTCTTCCCGACCGAGAAGGCGCAGGAGAAGGAGCGCAAACGGCTTTTCAAGATCATTGAAGAGCTTGTGCAGTGGGAGAACACGACGAACGAGGAGGTGCTCCAGAAGGCACGTGACGAGATATGGCAGAGCTGGCGCTATACCAGTGCCGAGAACGCCGACCACCCGCGGGCAAAGGAGCTGTTTGATAGATATAAGCTGCCGGCCTTCCATGATCCCTTTGCAGGAGGCGGGACATTACCTCTGGAGGCCCAGAGATTGGGACTGGAGGCCTATGCCAGTGACCTGAACCCTGTAGCGGTGCTCATCAACAAGGCGATGATCGAGATCCCACCGAAGTTTGCAGGCCAGCCCCCGGTGAATCCAGAGGCTCGGAGGGAAATGACCTTGTTCCCTCGTGAGTGGGAAGGTGCCCGTGGACTGGCTGAGGATGTACGTTACTATGGCAAATGGATACGCGATGAGGCGGAGAAGCGCATCGGGCATCTCTATCCAAAGATCGAGGTCACAGCCGAGATGGCCAAGGAACGGCCGGACCTGAAAAAATACGTGGGAAAAAAGCTGACGGTAATTGCTTGGATCTGGGCACGTACGGTCAAGAGTCCGAACCCAGCGTTTGCACATGTGGATGTGCCGCTCGCCTCTACTTTTATACTTTCCGCTAAAGCTGGCAAGGAAGCTTATATCCTACCTGAAATAAAGGACAGAGGATATCGTTTCACTGTGAAAATAGGTAGACCAAAAGAAATCGAAACAACGAAGCTTGGGACAACGGCTGGTAAACGAAGTGCATTTTTTTGCCTGATGTCTGGAACACCAATTAGCTATGACTATATCCGATCAGAGGGTAAGGCAGGGCGTATGAGTGAGCGACTAATGTCTATTGTTGCGGAGGGAGATAATGGAAGGATATATCTTTCACCAACCGATGATATGGAATTAATAGCGCGCAAGGTTATACCCTCATGGAAGCCTGATAACGAACTCCCGATGAATCCACGTGATTTCAAGACGCCGAATTATGGATTAAATACCTTTGCTGACCTTTTCACCCCCCGCCAACTCGTGGCGTTGACGACCTTCTCCGACCTGGTGACAGAGGTGCGTGAGCGAGTAAAAAAAGATTTCCTGAGAGCGCGGACATCTTGCACGCAAAATGCTGAAGGCGAAAAGCGAAAAGAAGAACGGGCGTCCCACCCGCGGTCTCAGGACGAAGTCCCCCTCGCCGAGGGCGGCACAGGGGCAAGCGCGTACGCCGATGCGGTGGTGGTGTATTTGGCTATGACGGTCAGCAGGCAGGCAAACCGCACGTGTACTATCTCGTTCTGGGATAACACGAGCCAGAAGATTCAGCAGGCATTTGGCAGACAAGCCTTGCCCATGACTTGGGATTTCTGCGAATCCAATCCATTTAGTGAATCAACCGGCAACTGGCTTGGGCAGCTCGAATTCCCTGCCAAGTGTTTGGAAAAGGCAGCTGTTCATCACCAGCATGGATTTACCCTTCAGCAGGATGCCCAGCAGCAGGCAATCTCATCTGGTAAGCTGATTTCAACTGACCCTCCCTACTATGACAACATTGGTTATGCTGATCTTTCGGATTTCTTCTACGTCTGGCTTCGCTATTCACTGCGGAAGATCTTCCCAGATCTTTTTTCTACGCTTGCCGTACCCAAGGCTGAGGAACTTGTAGCAACGCCCTATCGTCATGGCAGCAAGGAGAAAGCAGAGGCTTTTTTCCTTTATGGTATGACACAGGCCATGCACCAGATCGCTGAACAAGCACACCCGGCTTTCCCTGCCACTATTTACTATGCCTTTAAACAGTCGGAGAGCAATATCGGTGAAGGAACAGCCAATACCGGCTGGGAGACATTCTTAGATGCAGTGATCCGAGCGGGCTTCAGTATAAGCGGAACCTGGCCAATCCGCACAGAACTAACTGGTAATCTCAAGAAAAATGTTTCTGCTCTTGCTTCAAGCATCGTCCTTGTCTGCCGCCCGCGGGCTGCAGATGCAACCACAGCAACGCTTCGTGAGTTCATCATCAAACTCAAAGCCGAGCTGCCGATGGCCCTTGCCCACCTCCAGCGGAGCAATATCGCCCCTGTCGATCTTGCCCAGGCAGCCATCGGTCCGGGCATGGCGATCTACACGCGATATGCTCGGGTGCTCGACGCTGAAGGTCAGCCTCTTTCGGTACGCGATGCACTTGCCCTCATCAACCAGATCCTCGATGAGGTACTGGCCGAGCAAGAGAGTGATTTTGATGCCGACACCCGCTGGGCATTAGCTTGGTTCGAGCAGACAGGCTTTGCAGAGGGAGAGTTTGGCGTAGCGGATATCCTTTCCAAGGCGAAAAATACAAGCGTTACAGGCTTGGTGAATGCCGGCATCCTCGTATCCAGCCGGGGAAAAGTTCGCCTCCTCAAACCTCATGAATTGCCTAATGACTGGGACCCTGCCACGGATTCGCGTCTTACGATCTGGGAAATGACCCACCACCTGATCAGGGTGCTCGAGGCAGGTGGCGATGAGCCCGCGGCCGAGCTCGTCGCCAAGCTTGGCTCGAAGGCAGAACTGGCCCGCGAGCTGGCATACCGGCTTTATACTTTGTGTGAGCGCAAGAAGCGCGCAGCAGAGGCCCTCTCATACAACAATCTCGTACAAAGCTGGCCTGAGATTACGCGCCTGGCGCAGGAGGGAAAGAAGGCTCCAGCCAGGGAACGAACGATCATAGATGAGATAGAACAGGGGTAGATCATGGCGATCACGAATCATGAACGTGTGGGCAAGGCGCTCGATCTTCTGAAGGAGGGGCTTGGGCCGTTTGTCGAGAGGGAGTTCAAGAGCTTATACAAGGAGAAGGCGCAGGCGGGGCTTGCCCGGTTCGTATTGGACGACCGTCTGAACAAGGGCAAGGCCGTGGCCGACTGGGATGTGTCCGCTCTCCTGAAGCTCATGTGGGACTCGTGGCATGCCGTGTTCAAGCAAACCCTTGGCCAATCTGAGCGAACGCTCGTGAGCGAGTTGAGGGACCATCGCAACCGATGGGCACACCAGGAGGCCTTTTCCAGCGACGATGCCTACCGGGCCATAGACTCGGTATGCCGCCTGCTGACCGCGGTTTCTGCGCCTCAGGCCGACGAAGCCGACAGGATGAAGATGGAGATCCTCCGGGTGCGCTTCGATGAACAGGTGAGGAGTGAGAAGCGCAAGAGCGCGGGCATGGCTATCGAGGGTGCAATCTCAGCCAACCTCAAGCCCTGGCGCGAGGTGGTGACCCCACACCGGGACGTGGCGAGCGGGAGATACCAGCAGGCCGAATTTGCCGCTGACCTTTGGCAGGTGCACCTCGGGCAGGGGACGGACGAGTACAGGGATCCTGTCGAGTTTTTCCGCCGCACGTATCTCACGGACAGCCTGAAGCAGATGCTCTCCGGCGCGGTGCAGCGATTGTCGGGCCTTGGTGGCGACCCGGTGGTGCAGCTCCAGACCAATTTCGGCGGCGGCAAGACCCATTCGATGCTGGCTTTGTATCACCTGTTTTCAGGCATAGCGCCCACAGAGCTTCCCGGCATCGACGACGTCATGCAGGATGCCGGTGTAAAGAAGCTGCCGTCAGTGAGGCGCGTGGTGCTCGTGGGGAACAAGATATCTCCCGGCAACCCGGTCACCAAGCCCGACGGTACGGTGGTGCGCACCCTGTGGGGTGAGCTTGCCTGGCAGCTCGGGGGCAGAAAGGCGTTCGACCGGCTTGCTGCAGACGACGAGAGGGCGACCAGCCCGGGGGATGTATTGCGCGAGCTGTTCACCGAGTATGGACCGTGCCTAGTCCTCATCGACGAATGGGTGGCTTATGCCCGTCAGCTTCATGACCAGAGTGACCTTCCGGCGGGAAGCTTTGAGACACAGTTCACCTTTGCACAGGTTCTCACCGAGTCGGCCAAGCTCGCCAAAAACTGCCTGCTCGTGATCAGCCTTCCCGCTTCCGACACTGCAGGTTCGCCGCACACGCTGGCGGACGATGCAGAGGTGGGAGGCCAGAGGGGGCGCGACGCGCTCAACCGGCTGCGCAATGTGGTGGGCCGGGTTGAGTCCTCCTGGAGGCCTGCGAGCGCAGAGGAAGGTTTCGAGATCGTCAGGCGGAGGCTTTTCGAGCCCATGACGCAGCCCTCGCAATATAAGGACCGGGATGTGACGGCGCGGGCTTTTGCCGATCTTTACCGCACCCAGTACCAGGAGTTTCCTCCCGAGTGCCGGGAGAGTGATTATGAGAAGCGCATCAAGGCTGCTTACCCCATCCACCCCGAGATCTTCGACCGGCTCTACACCGACTGGTCTACCCTGGTGAAATTCCAGCGCACCCGCGGTGTCCTGCGCCTCATGGCGGCCGTGATCCACAGCCTGTGGGAAAAGGGAGACAGGAACCCGATCATCCTGCCTGCCAATGTGCCCATCGAGGACCCTCGCGTTCAGTTTGAGCTGACGCGGTACCTCTCGGACAACTGGGTGCCGGTGATCGAAAAGGACGTGGACGGCCCGAATTCACTTCCCCGGCAGCTTGACGGGGAAGTGCCCAATCTGGGTAAGTACTCGGCCTGCAGGCGCGTGGCAAGGACCATATACCTGGGATCTGCCCCCACAGCCACGGCTGCGCATCGCGGCCTGGAAGACCGCCGGGTGAAGCTCGGCTGCGTAATGCCGGGCGAAGTTCCAAACGTGTTCGGCGACGCCCTGAGGAGGCTCGCTGGGACCGCGACGTACTTGTACCAGGACGGCCCGCGCTACTGGTATTCGACGCAGCCCACGGTCACGAAGCTGGCCGAGGACAGGGCAGAACAGCTAAGCCGTGATCCCGATAAGGTCGCGCGCGAGCTGGATAAGCGAATCAGGGCAGATCTCCGCAAGCAGGGGATTTTCAGCCGCATTCATCCCCTACCTCACACGAGCCATGATGTGCCCGACGACCATGATGCAAGGCTCGTTGTGCTCGGCGCAGAGCATGCCTACAGCAAGGAGAAGGGGAACGCGGCGGAGAAAGCCGCCACGGCGATCCTTGAATATCGGGGGACATCGCCTCGCATTTACCGGAACACCCTTGTGTTCCTTGCCGCCGACAAGACCCGAATGCAGGATCTCGATGAGGCCTTGAGGCGTTTTATAGCGTGGGAATCCATTCTCGAAGAGAGAGAGGCGCTCGATCTGTCGCCGTTCCAGGTAAAGCAGGCCGAAATGCAAAAGGCATCCGCCGACAGTGCGGTGAATGCCCGCTTGCCGGAGGCTTACCAGTGGCTGCTCGTGCCGGTCCAGGAATCACCTGACGTACTTGTCACCTGGCAGGCTTTCCGCCTCACCGGCCAGGATGCCCTTGCGGTCCGTGCGAGCAGGAAGCTCAAGAGCGAGGAGCTCTACCTCTGCTCCTTCTCGGCGACGAGACTCAGGATGGAGCTCGACAAGATCCCTCTCTGGCGTGGTGACCATGTGTCTATCAGGCAGCTTGTGGAGGACTTCGCTCGGTATATCTACCTTCCCCGGTTCAGGGATAGTGACGTTTTGATAGATGCGATTCAGTCCGGGGTTGAAGCGCTGACCTGGGAAGACAACTTCGCCTATGCCGCTGCATATGATGAAGGGAAAGGGCGGTACCTGGGGCTGGAGGTAAGAAAGACAATTTCGGTCATCATCGATGACCACAGCGTTTTGGTGAAGCCCGAGACTGCGAAAAGACAGATCGACGAAGACAGAAGGAAGCGGGAGGCAGAGAAGGGAGGAGGAGACAAAGAAGGGCTGGGAAAAGGAGATGGGGGAAAGACTCCAGAGGGCGGCGGAGGCGAAGTTACACCCCCGAAGCCGAAACCAAAAGAGCTGCCCAGGCGTTTCTACGGGACAGCTGAACTCGACGCCGTCCGTCTCTCCCGAGACGCGAGCAGGATTGCCGAGGAGATCGTCCAGCATTTCTGCTCTCTTGAGGGGTGTGATGTGAAGGTCACACTCGAGATCCGAGCGACAATCCCCGACGGTGCGTCTGATACTCTCGTGAGGACGATTACGGAGAACTGCAGTACGCTCAAGTTCTCGAGCTATGGATTTGAGAAAGAGTGACTTTAAGTGCTTATAATAATCCAAATCGGTGGAGGAGCATATGCGCAGCAATGACAACTCTCCTGAACAAATTGTTATCGAATTTCTCAATGCTGCAGGGCAACAGATCCGTCTTATCGATCTGGGCACAGAGTTTCTTGAAGCAAACGGCGTTGATCAAAGTCGATATAATCAGCCGTTTCGCATAGGCATCCATAAAAAGATCAGTAAGGCGGGGAACGCGTTCTATGAATATTCCCAGAACGGTGTGCCGCTGCCGGACGGGTTCTCAACTTTTATCAAGATCGAAGGCTCGATTATCCCTTTCGGCAAGGTGCATCCTTCCCAGAATGGCTACCCGACGAAGGAGGGCAGTATAGAGATTCCCATTGCCGGAGTGCTGTACAAGGTTAAGGCATACATCACTCAAGGCCGCTCTCCTTATTTCGTAAAGGTTATTGCGCACAAGAAACCAGACAATGTCGGGAATATAAGCAAAGCCCAGAAAACTCCCCGGGGTGGATCTATGATCTGATGGATGATACCACGCTGCTTTGAACCTCCTATTACATTGGCAATAAAGGAGGGAGGAATGAGAGCAAAGGAAGATGCACTATGAATGATATCGAAAGGTTCATCAATCTGCCTGAGAAACGTGCACGTTCCGAAGTCAGGGCATATGGCATAGACTTAGGGACGACCAACTCCACCGTTGCAGAGGTTTCATGGGTTCCCGGGCAAGCCCCTGTGTGCAGGATCATGGAAATCGAGCAGCCGACGGATATGGGCTCTTATACAGCGCCCCTCGTTCCCTCGGTCGTGGGCATTCTCCCGGATGGCAGGGTATGGGTGGGCGAAGGCGCCAAGAGAATCAGGGCAACCATGCAAAAGTATGGTCTTGTTGTGGAGAAGAACCTTTTTTACGAAACCAAGAACGATATAGGCTTGAAGAAGACCTATTATCGGGCTCCTTCCGAATTCAACCATGCTTCCAAGATCGCTGGGTGCATCCTGGCCTTTTTGTACTCAGCGTTAAGTAGTACCCGGGATGGAGAATTGGGAGGTGTAAGCGTTTCCATTCCAGCATCATTTCAGTTGAATCAGATTCAGGATACGATCACTGCCCTGAGCTATGCAGGGCTCGATCCGGACGACTGCAGCCTGATAGATGAACCAACTGCAGCGCTAATCGAATACATGATGGCAAATGGGCCGGAAAAGGTATTGAAAGGAAACGGCCCTGCGGTCTGCCTGGTTTTCGATTTCGGTGGTGGCACGTGCGATGTGTCCGTAATGGAAATAGATACTAATGAAAAAACGCATAGACTGAGCTTAAGCCAATTGTCGATATCCCGCTACCACAGACTTGGCGGCGGCGATATCGATGCTGCTATCGTTCATGAATGCCTCATTCCTGACATGCTTAGGGAGAATCACCTTGATCCCCTGGACCTTACCTGGGGAGAAAAGAAGAAGGTTCTTGAGCCCCAACTCTTGAGCACTTCGGAGTCACTCAAGATTTCATTATGCAAAGAAATCAGCAGGCTGAAGATGTTCGGTCAGTACAAAGACGATGAACGTGACAATGTGGTAGCAAGGCTTCCCTTTGTGAAATGCATGCTTGGCAGCCGAGATCTCATGCTTGAGCGCCCCTCCCTGTCAGCCAGAAGATTTGAGGAAGTGCTTGAGGACTTTCTGGACACAGAGCATCTTTATATGCGCGAAACAGAGTATCGCCTGACTCAGTCAATCTTCGCGCCCATACAGGATGCTCTCGACAAGGCCGGAAAAAGCCCTCGTGACGTTGATGTGTGTCTGCTCGTCGGTGGCAGCTCTGTGGTTCCCCAGGTGGTTGATGCCTTGAAAGAATATTTCGGTAAAGATGCCATAGCCACTTTCAAGGATCATGAATCGTCACAAACGGCTGTAGCAAAGGGCGCAGCATGGAATGCTTTCTTCAGGACGATCTCTGGCAAACCTTTCATTCAATCCATTCTCCATGACGGGATATCTCTTGTTACATCAACAGGCAATCCGTTCCTTCTCGTTCCTCCCAAAGCGGCATTGCCATATCCGGATAGCGGAGACTTTAATCAGATCAGACTTGAAGTCCCCCGCGACAGGATTCTCACCGATCAATTGATGTTCGAGCTGGTAAGCGACACCGACAGACAATGCTTCTTCAAAGAAATATGGACTTTGCCGGAAACGGCCCTTCCCGGTGAAGAAATCGTGATGGAGTATCGGATCACTTCGGAGAAGAGATTCGAGAGCAAGGCTTTTCTTTCGAGAGTGCCCGATCAGCTGTTCGAGTGCGTGATTGATAATCCGATGGTCAATGTCTATAACCCCGGGTCCATTCGACTGAAGATCGAGGAGGCAGAAGAGGGCCTCAGGATGAAAGGCGGAGGATCTGCGGAGGATAGAGATACCTTTGTGCAGATCGCCCGCTGGTATGCTGAGCTGAACCAGAAAGAAAGGGCGTTGGATCTCCTGAGGACGGCGCTGCGTAAGCTTCGAAAGCCCGATGAAGAGATCCTCAACCTTCAGGGTATCTATTTTGGAGAGCTCGGCGATCACGAAAAAGAAGAAAAGTCGTATAGAGAGGCCGATAGAGTATCGAGGTCCTGGTCAGGTCCGATGTTCAATCTAGCCCTGAGTTATCACAAGAGGGGTATGCATGAGGAGGCACTTAAAACACTAGGGAAAAGCATCGAGAAGTATGGGGAAGACGGCCCGGAATTGTCTCTGAAAGCGATGTGCCTGGAATCAATGGGGCGAAAAGATGAAGCACAAAGGAGCGCAGTTGCGGCCATGAAATATTATGGCCCTGTTACATCGTTAAGCGACTTTGAGCTTGGCTGGTATCATTATACGGCGAAATATCTGGGAGACACAGAGGCTTCTAAGAAAATCGAACAAGAAAAGATTAGGCGAAGGAAACTATCCGGGACAAGCGATGTCCAAGATGTGCCGAGACCTGACTTGAAGGGTGACCTTGTTGTCCGGGAGGAGGTATGAGCTGGTTGCTACACCGCACAGAGCTTACTCCAGAACAGCTGAGAATAGTGGAAATGTCTCCCGAGTCTCATCGGCTGATACTGGGCCCCCCTGGTTCCGGCAAAACCCAGGTGCTCATCCACAGGGCAGCTTATCTCGCAAGAAACTACAATTCAAAGCCTGAAAGGTTCAAAGTTCTTGTCTTTACGAATGTGATCAAGGAATACATCAGGTCGGGCATAAAGTTTCTGGATATACCCGAGGATTCAGTTTGTACATTTGATCGTCTGTGTCTGGATATGTATCAGTCGCATATCAGCAGATCAATACCTAAAAAGAACGGGAAGCCTGATTTCGTCAAGATCCAATCGTCAGTCTTGAGCCTCGTAAAAATGAGTCCCAAGATACAAAGAAGCCAGGATTTCATCCTGGTCGATGAGGGCCAGGATCTAGTTCCCGAAGCTCATGAGATGATCTGCCTAATGGCAAATCATGTCAGTGTATTTGCCGATCCTCAGCAGAAAATTTTCGAGGATGGGGCATCAGAAGATAAGATTCTAAGCTCATTGAGAATTCCGAATAAGAGTATTTCGCTCTTGGGTGCTTATAGGAACTCTCCCTATGTATCTCAACTGGCGGCGTGCTTCATCAGTGACCCAGCAGCAAGGCAGAAATATCTTTCACAAATGCACACTGTCCAGAAGGTGAAGGAGAGGCCGCTGCTGTTCAAGGCGTTATCGTACGAGGAAGAGACAGACCGTCTGGTGGAGATCATTCGCGCACGGATGATGATGAACGAAAGGATTGGCATTTTTGTTCCGACGAACAGGTACGTGCATGGACTTGCAAAGGGGTTGCAGTATATGGGCATAGCGGTGGAGAAGGCGGTAAAGAGAGGGGAATATGATTTCAATAACGCAAGCCCAAAGATTGCAACATATCATCAGGCCAAAGGGTTAACGTTTGACACAGTAATCTTGCCCAGGCTGGTCAACAGTGCTTTTGGAAGATTAAATCAGGCAGTCCGCCAGAGAATTTTATTCGTCGGCATAGCCCGGGCAACGCAGTGGGTTTATATGAGCACCGTCTTAGGGCAAGAGATATCCGAACTTGATGTACTCAGCAAGGCTGGGAACAGAAACGCTATAGAGATACAGACCGGCCTCGGATCTGGAAACACGCAAGAGCGCATCTGGGATGATGCCGATTCAGATGATGATTATTCAATTTTATAATGATTTGTTCTGCTTTATCCATTCTACAATATCTTAGGGGGCATATAGATGAATAAAATTAGAGAAGATCTCCATTTGCCAGTCATTGGTGGTGAGATTATTGCCTATTCACAGAACCTTAGAGGTGGGGAATCAAGAATTTTTGATTGGGAAATCCGGTTAATGTTTACTGGACCAGATCTCAGATACAAACCAGCTTCAGTAGGCCTTGTGGAAGGACAGGTCCTGAAATTTATACAGTCATTAGAAAAAACCTATCAGATAATGGATGTTTTAAAAAACACGTCCTTACCAAGCTCTTACTCTAGTGTTATAGCTTCGGCCCTTCCTTGGCCCGAAATTGAAGTTAAAGCTGAAAATGGAAAAGTATGGGCAGACATATGGTTACCAAACGGAAGGTATAAGTTTAGTAGGAGTTTGTCTGCTCTCCAAATAAAAGATTGCATAGAAATATTAAAGGAAGTCAGTGAGAGAGGGGAGAAAATGGTTGGTACTCTTAAGAGTCTTATATCACTGAGCGAAAAATAAGACAGGTATAATTCGATAAATATAAATCAATATTACGAGATAATCGAAAAATGATTGAGAGATGCGTGGAAGAAACTTCTGGGATAACCAGTTTTGCAGCAAGGGTGAGTCGGTATTTCCTCGATTTCCTTGAAACTGATTTTAAAAAGCAGCAGGCGCCTCGACGAAAGATTCAACTCAAGAACGATGCCGGTTTCCGCACAGGATTGCCACTCAGGAAATATCCTGACCTCTACATGGTTATTTGGAAGATTCTCTCTTCAGACATTGGTGAGATCTCTCCTCTTCGAATTGCCCGTAGCCGATTCACTGCTCCAATCAGCCCAATCTTGCGAAATCTGATCCGTAATCACGTAAACAGCATGGAATCTGATGCATTCATTAGAGTTCGGCAGGAAACGATTGATTACGCACGGAGAAACAGGGGAAAAGCTGTCGAGAATCCGGAACAGTATATCGAAAATGTTCAAATTGCTTTTGTCGAATCAGTGAGCAAGTCAATTGTCAGACCTGTGTTAGCTCTGCTCGATGGACCATTTAGACAACAGTCGTATTCGGCTGTCGAGTCGGTCTATGAAGTTGAAACTGATCTGGCTGAAGCACTGGCAGTTCATGTAGTCACCCAGTTGCCATCTGCTTTGAACGACGTTGTCGTTTCTTCGGAATTCAGAACTCTCGAGAAAGTCCTCGATGAACTATTCTCTGAGGAAGAAACAAAGGAAAGAGCCAAAGCTTTCTTCGAGGATTTTGCCACAGCGGATGCGTATCAGGAACTGCGGGATCTATCAAATTATGTGCGCTTGGGAGGTGAGAGCCTGCAGCTTTATCTCTATGTCTGCGACTTGCGTTTCGGGACATCTGCCTACCCAATCTGTTATATCCCGGCGTCAGTTAAACTGGACGAAAGTAATGGCGAAATAGTGGTCGAGTTCGACCCCCATTTGTTCGTCAATAAACGTGCTATAGATTATATAATCCAGGAAATGGGTTCATCGGCAGTTAAGCTTGCCCTTTCACCCATCGACAATCGAATAATATACCTAGAACCACACCAGGCATTTATAGACGAGATCCATAGGGTCCTCGTGAAAATGTTATCGGTATTTGATCTGTCG
>JBASVF010000071.1:0-2378 GCA_049275795.1 Desulfomonilia bacterium | reverse complement strand
TTCGACGATGGTGTCCCCTTCCTCGACGGGCAAGGCGCCCCCGGGCATGAAGTCGTTCTGCACGTCAACGACCGCAAGGGCGTCCCCTGCGGAGAGCCTCACCGGCCGTTCGAACTCGAGATCCCGGAGATCCATGGCTCTACCTCCCAGCTGTGATATTCCATTTTTCTTATATATTAGTGATTCTTCCCCCGTCGATCAACTGCGAATACCCGGGTCAACCCGCCCGGTGCCGCCCCGGGCCAGCGAGGCGAAGATTCCCGGGATGCACAGGAGGGAGAAGAATCCGAATCCCGTCCTCATGCTCGTCATGAAGGCCGGATAGACCTCCGGCGTGATCGCGTTCGGCCCGATGAACAAGGTGAAGAGCATGAGCGCGATGCCCATGCTCACGGCCTGCCCCGTTACTCGCATGGTGGAGAGAAAGCCCCCCGCGAGCCCGTACCTGGCTCTGTCGACCGCGCCCATCACCGCGTTAGTGTTGGGGGAGGAGAAGAACGCGAATCCCAGGCCGATGATCAGGAGGGCAAAGAGGATCCATACGAGGCCGGTCGTCTCGGTGAGAAAGGTGAGCAAAAAGAGCCCCATGCTGGTGATCGCCATGCCCACGGAGGCGAGCACCCGGGGTTCTACCCGGTCGGAGAGCCTTCCGGCTAGGGGTGAGAACAGGGCCATGATCAGGGGCTGTGTAACCAGGACCAGGCCCGCCTGCTGGGGAGTCATGCCCTGGATGTACTGGAGATAGAGGCTCATGAGAAAGGTGACCGCAAAGGT
This sequence comes from Desulfomonilia bacterium, assembly GCA_049275795.1. Taxonomy (GTDB): domain Bacteria; phylum Desulfobacterota; class Desulfomonilia; order UBA1062; family UBA1062; genus Phosphitivorax. The sequence goes on along the minus strand of JBASVF010000071.1, from coordinate 1,604 downwards.
GGCGCTGTAGTGTACGAAGGCCGCCAGGTTCGACATGGCGAACTGCCGGTTGCGGGTGAGCAGATCGACCCCGATCAGTGGCTGGGCTGCCCGCTTTTCTCTCGCTGCAAATCCGAGCATCCCCAGGATGCCGGCAAGCGCCAGCACCGCGCCCTGCATTCCTTGGACGCGGGCGAACCCGTACATGAGCGCCATGAGGCTCATCGAGTACATGAGCGAACCGGCCAGATCGAGCTTCCCTTCCTCTCCCCTGGACTCTCTCACCCACAGGACCGTAAGCACGAAGACCAGAAGCCCGAGTGCACCCGTGGCCAAGAAGACGCTCTCCCATCCGAAGCGCCCGGTGAGAATGCCGCCCAGGAACGGCCCCATGGACAGCCCCAGGTAGACTGCGGCCACGTTAATGCCGAGCGCCCTGCCCCGCTTCCAGGGAGGATAGGCGGATACGAGGATAGCCACCCCGGTGCCGAAGATCATCGAGCTTCCCAGCCCCTGCAGGACCCGGAACAGGATGACCCAGCCCGCGGAGGGGCACAGCACGAGGAGAAAGGAGCTCAGGGTGAGTGTCGCGATTCCCAGGCCGAACACCCGCTTCCTGCCGTAAATGTCGGCGATCCTGCCCAGGGGAAGGAGAAAGACCGCCGAGGCGAAGAGGTACGAGGTGGACACCCAGTTGAGCGTCAGGGCGTCCATGGAGAAGGTCTCGCCTATAGCCGGCAGGGCGATGTTGACCGACGACCCCAGAAACGGCGTGAGGAACGACGAGAACGAGGTCGCTATGAGAACGATCGCCCGGTGATCGGCTTGCTGTATGCTGGCGCCTGGGGAATCCATCAGTGTGTCGGCCTGTTCCTACGGCAATGCCCGCAATGCGCGGCTTCTCTCCCGGCACCCGCAGCGGGGCGCGGGCGCTCAGTCACCCTCACGGCCCCTCTTCCTGGTGAGATGGTACTTTTCCGCCTTGAGGTAGAAGGTCTTGTAGTTCAGCCCCGACTCCCGGGCGGCTTCGGCGATGACCCCCCGGTGTTTCTTGAGCAGATGCTCGAAGTACCGCCGCTCGAACTGCTCGATGAGGTTCTGCTTGATGGCGTGATACCCGGCGCCCTCGCCCGCATCCACCCAGATGGTGGGGTCTTCCGCCATCTCCTGGGCAGGCATGGGGGCGGCCTCGTGGAGGGTCTTGCCCAGGTCGGGGAAGTATTCGATCCTCTCCGACCGGCAGGTAACCAGGGCCCGAAGGATCACGTTCTCCATCTCACGGACGTTGCCGGGCCAGGAATAGGCCATGAGCTGGTTCATGGCCTCGCGCGAGACGCCCTTGACCGGGGAATTGAACTTCTTGCCGTGCTTCTTGATGAAGTGGCTCACGAGGAGCGAGATGTCATCCTTGCGCTCCCTGAGCGGGGCGATGATGATGGGCAGCACGCTGATGCGGTAGTAGAGGTCCTCCCGGAAGAGCTCCTTGCGTATCATGCTCTGGATGGGCCGGTTGGTCGCGCAAATGACCCGGAAGTCGAGATGGATCTCGCGGTTGCTGCCCAGGCGGGTGATCTTGCCGTCTTCCAGGACGCGCAGGATCTTTGCCTGCAGATCCAGGGGTATAT
>JBASVF010000070.1:0-2825 GCA_049275795.1 Desulfomonilia bacterium | reverse complement strand
GCTGGAGTGGAGGGGAACGGGCGCGGAGGAGAGGGGCGTGGTCTCGAAGGCCAGGCCCGTGAAGGACGGGGTGGTGCTCAAACCCGGAGAGCCGGTGGTGATGATCGATCCCCGGTACTTTAGGCCTTCGGAGGTGGACACGCTCCTGGGAAACCCGGCCAAGGCCCGGGAAAAGCTCGGGTGGGAGGCCAGGACACCCTTCGAGGACCTCATTGCCGAGATGGTGGAGCGCGACCTCGAGGAGGCGAGGAGAGACCTCCTGTGCCTCAGGAGCGGCTTTCCGGTGGTGAGCCGCCATGAATGAGAGCTCGCGGATCTACGTGGCAGGACACACCGGGCTGGTGGGCTCGGCGATACAGGAGCTGCTCGAGGAAAAGGGCTTCCGCAACCTCCTGTTCCTCACTCACGACCGGCTCGACCTGACCCGCCAGGCCGAGGTGGAGCGCTTCTTCTCAAGCGAGCGGCCCGAGTATGTATTCCTGTGCGCGGCAAAGGTGGGCGGCATCATGGCAAACAGCACCTATCCCGCCGACTTCATCTACGAGAATCTCATGATCGCGGCCAACGTCATCCATTCGAGCTTCAGGTACGGGGTGAAGAAGCTGCTCAACCTCGGCTCCTCGTGCATCTATCCAAGGCAGGCCCCGCAGCCGCTCAAGGAGGAGTATCTCCTCACCGGGGAGCTCGAGCCCACGAACGAGGCCTATGCCATTGCCAAGATCGCCGCGATCAAGCTCTGCCGCTTCTACCACCTGCAGCACGGGGCCGACTTCATGTCGGTCATGCCTACGAATCTCTACGGCCCGAACGACAACTTTGACCTCGAGACCTCGCACGTATTGCCCGCGCTGATCCGCAGGTTTCACGAGGCCAGGGAGAGCTCGGCCCCGTACGTGGAGCTCTGGGGCACGGGCAAGCCTCTCAGGGAGTTCCTCCACTCCCGGGACCTGGCCGAGGCCTGTGTCATGCTCATGGAGCGCTCCAGCGCCCGTGAGGCAGGCGAGCTCGTGAATATCGGCACAGGGAAAGACATCTCCATCAGGGACCTCGCCCGGATGATCGCAGGCATCGTGGGATATGGGGGCGAGATCCGCTGGGACCACACCAAGCCGGACGGTATGATGCGCAAGGTGCTCGACACCTCGAGGATCAACGCTATGGGGTGGCGACCCCGGATAAGCCTGAGGCAGGGGATCGAGGAGACCTATGCCTGGTACCGCAGCCACGCGGCCTGATCGCCGGGCCTTGGTGCAGCTGCTTCCGGCCGCGGTCCATACCCCGGCGCCCCCCCGACGCTGACCGTTCCGGCAATGCCGGCGCTCTTTCCCCGTTATTGCCCGGCGGTCACTTCGTGTCCTCGGTCGGGGCTTCCTGCTCCCAGTAGGGCTTGTAGTCGTCCCTGATGGCGAGCCCCCGGTCTTCGAGAAACCGCTCGAAGAAATCACCCAGGTAGAGATGCCGGTACACCCGGTTGATGCATGCGCACATCCCTTTCACCCGGGGTCTGGCCGCCTCCAGGAGGTTTGCCATGGGTTTGCCGGACTTCATGTAGCGCACCACGTCATACTTGGTGAGCAGTTCTCCGATGCGAAAATCGCGCTGCAGGTACAGCACGCCCGTCTCCTTGTCGGCATAGACGGGCACCGCGCCGTAGTGGGTGGCGTGGTGGCGGATGTCGAGCTGTTTTTCACAGTCGATGAAGATGTTGCTCAAGGTCCTGAAGCTGGGGTGCTTGTTGAGGTTGAGCCAGTAGCGCAGATCCGAGGGGCTCATGGCCACCGGCCGCTTGCGGTCGACCTTCACCGGGGTGTAGCCCGGCCTGTTGAACAGCATGTAGATTTGATTTGCGATGGCGCAGAAGGCCTGGTACAGGTCCTCGTGCACCGCGTCGAATGCCTCCTTGGCCTCCAGCACGCGAAGGTCGAGGCTGGACCCGGGTGAAAGGGGAGCGCCGAACAGCCGCTCCATGTGCTCCATCTGGTACCAGGCGCCCGAGAGCTTGACCTCCACGGTATAGTGCAAGAGCTGGATATAGGCGATCTCGCTGCTGTGCCGCTCGCCGATCTCGCCGCCTGAGGCTTTCCGGTAGTTGTCGATGTCGAAATCAGCGGCCAGCTCGCGCAGGCCCCACCAGTAATCCAGGGCGGTGAAGTCCTTGTACTTCTCCTCCTTGTCTTTTCCCCTGCACCGGTGGCGGTCGATGGTTTCCGGCTTGGGCATGCGATTCTCCCGCTCCTTGACGGTAAGCTCCCGGCAGCCGTCATCGTGCATCCGCTCCCCGCGTGATACTCCGGGGGGCGGACGCTTTCCGTGAAAAACCCTCCTGCCTCGTTCCATGCCTTACGCATGCACAAGATAATACAGGTATTCTTATACAAAACGTTGCCGGCAGGCAACAGCATTCCGAATATCTTCTCAAGCCCACGCCGGTTCATCCCGGTCCTCATTGCTCCTTTCCCTGTGATGAGCCCGGATCTGCCCGCGAACCGGAAGGGGTGTCTATCCGGGGAGCCCGCGACATCGATGCCTGAAGCCCATGGCTCTGAGCTGTGCCTGGTTTCAAGAATCGGATCAGCCGCACCACTGTTCGCGCGCGGGCAAAGCACAAATCTGCATCCCTGCCGGCCGCCGGCCGGGCAACCCGGGTTTTGACTGGTGACCTGCCCGGTGGGCTCTCGATCGCTGGTGCATGAGCCTATGAAAACAGGAAGAATACCGGGAATGCCCGCGCAATGAGGCGAAAACAAGCCGTCATGGTCCAAAAAAGGGCTTGAGTAAGCCTGTGCATATGATATAGCGCCGGCTCAGGAGGAGGTGTATGGAAC
>JBASVF010000069.1:0-5769 GCA_049275795.1 Desulfomonilia bacterium | reverse complement strand
CTGTCGGCATGATCCCGGTGGCGATAGGCCTCTTCTTCTCGCTCGAGTACCTGGCTCTCGACGGGATTTTCGGGGAGATAGGCGGGAAGTTCCTCCGCTCCTTCGTGGTCTTCATTCTCTTCTGGGGCTTCTACAACCTCGTCGACCCGCTGCACTTCCTGCTCGACAAGGTCAGGGCCCTGTTCTCGGAGGCCCTGCGCGACTGGCTCTTGAAGGTCACGAAGATCGCCGTCGTGCTCATCGGGTCGGCCACCGTGCTCGAGATATGGGGCATCGAGATCGGGCCCATACTCGCCGGCCTGGGCCTGCTCGGCGTCGCCGTGGCGCTCGGGGCGCAGGACCTGTTCAAGAACCTCATCTCGGGGCTCCTGATCCTTGCGGAGCGGCGCTTCAACGTGGGTGACTGGATCCTGGTCGAGGGGGTCGTGGAGGGAATCGTCGAGGACATCGGCTTCCGCTCGACCATTGTCAGGCGCTTCGACAAGGCGCCGGTATTCGTGCCGAACGCGAAGTTCGCCGACTCGGCCGTGACCAACTTCAGCGCCATGACCTACCGGCGGATCTTCTGGCACATCGCGGTCGAGTACCGGACCTCGATCGAGCAGCTCCGCCGGATACGCGACGAGCTGGAGGCATACATCCTCCAAAACGACGAGTTCGTGAAGCCGAGCGAGGCCCCCACTTTTGTGCGGATCGACCGCTTCTCCGAGTCCTCGATCGATATCCTGCTCTACTGCTTTACCCGCACGATCATATGGGGCGAGTGGCTCGAGATCAAGGAGCGCCTGGCCCTGAAGGTAAAGGAGATCGTCGAGGGCGCGGGCAGCGGCTTCGCCCTGCCATCGCGATCCCTTTACATGAGCGGCTACGGGGACGAGCAGCCCGAGGTGTTCGTGCCGCCCCAAACGGTCATTTCCAGCACCGCCGGGAACTGAGCCCAGCCCATCCCGATCCTCATCTCTGGCCGTATCATCGATATGGCTCACACCCCTTGTACCAAGCGGGAAGAGTGATTACATAAAGAGGGACCGGCCGCGGGGCACCGGACATTCCGGCCGGCACCCGTGTCCGCTCGCGAAAAAGGCGGCTGAGCATGCTCATCGAGATGCACGCACACACGTCGAGGCATTCCTCCTGCAGCCGGATCGACCCGGTCGAGCTCGTGGAACGGGCGAGGATGAAGGGACTCCAGGGCCTGGTGATCACGGAGCACGACTACCTTTGGAGCGAGACCGAGCTCGAGGAGCTCAGGCGCGAGGCCGGGGCCGATGAGTCTTTCATGATCCTGGCGGCCCAGGAGGTGAGCACGAACATGGGGCACGTGCTGGTCTACGGCGTGGACCACACGATATCCGGCGTGTCCTCCCTGCGCGAGCTGCGCAGGCTCTACCCCGGGGCCGCCCTCGTGTGGGCGCATCCCTTCAGGAACGACAGGGTGCCGGAGGCCTCCCGGCTCCTCAGGCCCGAGCTCGACGCGATCGAGATCATCACCAACAACCACTCGTCCCGGGGGAACTACCTCGGGCTCATGCTATGGCACCGGCACCGGTTCACGGCCATAAGCGGCAGCGACACGCACGCCGTAGAGACCGCAGGCACCCTTCCCACCCTGTTCGACCACCCGGTCAGGAGCATGGCTGAGCTCGTGGAGGAGCTTAAGGAAGGCAGATGCAGACCCCTGTACAAGGAGATTCCCAAGACCGGCAGCAACACCTACGTCGAGGTGATCTCCCTGGGCACCAAGGGAGAGGATGAGTCCAGGCAGAGGATCATCGTCAAGAGGCCCAAGAGCAATGACAGGTGGAAGCCCCTGAAGCGGTCGTCCGAGATCCTTAGGCTCATCCACGGCCACGGCTTCTCTTCCGGGCCGTTTCGGGTGCCCACGGTCATCGACATAAACGACGAGGACCGGTACGTCATCGAGGAGGGGCAGCGAGGCAAGAGCCTCTTCGAGCTGATCACCCGGGTGGGTGCGGGCGTCGGGCAGGGATACCTGAGGGCGGCGGCTCAGTGGCTCGCCCGGCTCCACATGGCCCGCATCGATCTCGACCTGGCAGACAGGACCCTCATGCGCGAGCGGCACCGGTTCGAGTCGTACCTCAGGGCCTTCGAGAAGACCGGCAGCCCCCACCTCGAGGGTGCGCGCGTGCTCCTTGAGGCGGTGCGCGATTTCGAGGAAGAGCTGTTCACTCACCACCGGCACGAGTTCGTGGTGGTCCACGGCGACTACCATCCCAAGAACATCATCATAGGCCAGGGAATGATGCAGGACATCGGCACCATGTACGTCTCGGTGATAGACTTTGGGAGTGTGCTTGCATTCCACCCGGCCTTCGACGTGGGGTATTTCCTCGCCCAGTTCGCAAACCAGCTCAGGGACTATCCGGATGCGATCGAGCGCTACCCCGGCGAGGACTTCATCCAGGCCTACCTCTCAGCCTCGAACCGGCCCGACACTCCATCCTTCCGCCGCGCGACCGAGCTCTTCCAGGTCCGGGCGAACCTGAGCATCGCTTCCTTCCTCATCCACGTGGGCAAGGGAATGAGCGCGAACATGGAAGAGGTCATGACCCGCTCCCGCTCCATCCTGAAAAGGGCGGGTTGAAACCCGTATCCCGGCGTCACGTGCCCGGGGTTATCCCGTAATTGATCTGCTCCAGACACTATGATCAACACCCGGCGCCATTGCCCGGAATTATCCCTGCCGGCGGAGAAAGGGGACACGGGGCGGGATCTCTGCTCATCGCTTGTGTCTTGACGCAATCCGCGATGTGCACTATGGTTTTTTGCAAAGCGTCGTGTATTTGATACTTCATGAACGAATTTTATAAGGGGGGGTGCTCATGCACAGAAAGGTTGCTTTTTTGCTTGCCGCGTTTCTCGTGCTTTCTCTGTCTGCAGAGGCAAGGACCATCGGCGGCGTGGAGATGGACGAGACGTATGAGGTGAACGGCACGCAGCTGGTGCTCAACGGTGTGGGAATCAGGGAGAAATTCTTTGCCGACATCTATGTGGCCGGGCTGTACCTCAAGGAGAAGAGCAGCGACTTCCGGCAGATCATGGATGCTGACGAGCCCATGGCCATCAGGATCGTGATCACCTCGAAGCTCATCACCGCCGAGAGGTTCAAGGAGGCGTGCGAGGAGGGGTTCGAGAGGACGACGGAAGGGAATACCGAGCCTCTCAGGCCCAAGATCAATCTCGCATACACGGCGTTTTCCCAGAAGTTCAACGTGGGGGATGTCTTCGATATCGTATACGTACCGGGCGAGGGCACAAACTTCTACAAGAACGGGGAGTTCATCACCACGGTCGATGGGCTGGACTTCAAGACAGCGCTCTTCGGCATCTGGATCATAGATAACCCCTCGCACAAGAACGAGGGCCTGAGGAAAGGCATGCTCGGGATGAAGTAACGCCTTACCCGGCTGCTCGGCGCGAGGGGCGGCGCCGACATCCGGCGCGCTCCCCGGGCCGGAAGGCCGGCTTGAATGCAGGAACCCCGGGGCAGGGCTCCGGCATCGGCCGCTTAACCGGGCGCGGCTCCGAGCCCGCCCCGCTGATGACGGAAATCACCGGCCCGGTCCGGTTCCCCGCCGGACCGGGCGGCAATCCCGGCACCCGTTCTTTCCCGGGAGCCGGCCTTGTCTGTGAACTCGAGAAAACGTGGGGGCTTAGAAAACCTGTACACCCGGAAGACCATCTGCTTGTCAGTGACTTCCCTACAACGGGAGAGGTCGATACCCGGACTCTCCTTCATCCACGGCGGGAAGATGTACGCAGAGCCCCGTTCATCCCTGGCAAGCCCCCGGAGGGCATTGTCGGAAAAAAAGCGGTGAGAATGTAGGACGAAAATCGGCCGTCCGCAACAGGAGTGAAGCCTGATCGAGGCAGCCCGACAATGGGTGTGCAGGGGCATCCGGGTGCAGGGCAGAGTGAGGCAAGAGCTAAATAAGGTCGCTTTATCAGAGGATTTTCGAGTTCTCCCATCACAATGCACTGCCTGAGGGGATACTTCCGTGAGTTTCACACGGAGGACATCCCGGTGCCCGGGTGTCCTCTTCGCAACTGAAGTAGATAAGCTATGTAAAGAACAGGAACAATCTATCGTTTCATGCGTTTTTCACCATCCTGTTATCTGTAGGAGAACGACCTAATAGAGGTAGGATGACTCAGCACAGCAAAATCAGACAACATTGGGCATACAAACGATTTCTTTTGTCCTACATAATTATACAGACAGCCTCAGAAAAGCTTGGAGAAGGAGGGAATAATGGCTGACATCAATGATCAAAATTTCTATGACAAGGTTTTTCCTGTTCCCGAGAGGGTGAGGGAGAAATCCTATGTAAAGAGCAGGGAAGAGTATGAGCGCCTGTACAAGGAGTCGATCGAGAACCCGGACGCCTTCTGGGCCAAAAAGGCATTGGAGAGGCTTACCTGGTTCAAGCCGTTCGACAAGAACAATGTATCAGACTGGTCCTTTGGTGACGACCTGCACGTGAAGTGGTTTATGGGCGGGAAGATCAACGCGTGCTACAACTGTGTCGACAGGCACCTGGAAACGAAGAAGAACAAGGCAGCCATTATTTTCGAAGGCAATGACCCCAACGACTGGAAGGTATATACCTTCTGGGACCTGTACCGTGAGGTCAACAAGTTCGCAAACGTCCTCAAGGAGCTGGGGCTGAAGAAAGGTGATGTGGTAGCCATATACCTTCCCATGATCCCGGAGCTGGTCATCACCATGCTGGCATGCACCAGGATCGGGGTACTGCACACTGTCGTGTTCGGTGGTTTTTCCGCCGAGGCCTTGCGAGACAGGATCAATGACTGCAACGCCAAGGTGCTCATCACCTGCGACGGAACCTACCGCGGCAACAAGGCGGTTCCACAGAAGGCCAACGCCGACAGGGCAGCCGATCAGTGCCCGTCCGTCAAGACCATGGTCGTTGTCAGACGCACCGGGACCGAGGTCACGATGAAGGATGGCCGCGATGTCTGGTACGAAGAACTCATGGCCAAGGCCCCGATGTACTGCAAGCCCGAGGAGATGGACGCCGAAGATCCCCTGTTCATCCTCTACACCTCCGGCTCAACCGGAAAGCCCAAGGGTGTGCTCCATACCACGGCAGGGTATCTCCTCTATGCGTCCATGACACAGGAATATGCATTCGACGTGCGCGATGAAGATATCTACTGGTGCACGGCCGACATCGGGTGGGTGACCGGCCACAGCTACGTGGTCTATGGCCCGCTGTGCAACGGCTACACGACCATCGTGTTTGAGGGCGTCCCCAGCTATCCGGCCTATGACCGGTTCTGGGCCGTCATCGAAAAGTACAATGTCAACAACTTCTACACCGCACCGACCGCTATCCGCGCGATTGCGAAGGAAGGCGACAAGTGGGTCGAGATGCACGACCTCTCCTCTCTGAGGGTCCTGGGTTCGGTGGGCGAACCGCTCAACCCCGAGGCATGGTGGTGGTTCTACAACAAGGTGGGCGGCGGCAGGTGCGCGATCGCCGATACCTGGTGGCAGAGCGAGACGGGCGGTCACATGATTCTCCCGCTGCCCGGTGCGATCGATATCAAGCCCGCAAAGGCCATGAAGCCGTTCTTCGGTGTGGTTCCCGCACTCATGGATGAGGAAGGCAAGGAAATCGTCGGTCCCGGCAAGGGTGCACTGTGCATCAAGAAGGCCTGGCCGGGGATGATGCGGGGCGTGTGGGGCGATCCGAAGCAGTTCAAGGAAATCTACTTCTCGCA
>JBASVF010000068.1:0-9977 GCA_049275795.1 Desulfomonilia bacterium | reverse complement strand
GGTATGTAAGGATGGGCAGCCGGCCCGTTCCGGCATGGCGGCACGATCGCCCGGCCTGCCAGAGGCAGGGAACTCTTGGTATACCCGTTGCAGAATCAACCGGTCGAGGCCTCCTGCGGGGCGATTCCACTGGAGCCGGTCATGTTAGGCGGCCGGGCGCGTCCCCCCGGCGCGTCCATGCCGCAATCCGGCCGCCTGGCTGACCCGGCTCCAACCCGGCAGATGAATCCCAAGGGACCGTCCCGTGCCGAGGCCTCTCATCAGCAACTTACCGCCACCAGCGAGCACACATCGGAGAGGAGAGAACATGAGAGCAGCAACGAGAATCGGTCTGGCTTCGGTAATGATCGCAGCCCTGGCGACGGCTTTCTGGACATCACCGGCAGACGCCGTCCAGCCCTATGAAGACCCCTGGTTCCAGCCGGTGTCCCAGGGGCCTTCCCAGTGCGGCCCGGCGTGCTTCTACATGATCTTCAACCACTACGGCGCCCACCAGGTGTTCACGGAGTGCGACCTCTCGGAGCACCCGGAGCTCATGTCGGCCTACGGCTACGAAATCACGAGCGACACCGCAATCTGCAGGTGGATCAACGGCGGCAAGAGGCAGGGAACCACCTGGAAGCAGCTCAAGCAGGCGGCGGACGGCCTGCACGCCCCCGGCTCGACCCAGGCATACTTCACCAGCGAGCTCCAGAGCGATACGACCCCGTACAACAGCCCGGCCGCCGATGAAGAGCGCATGCGGCGCCTCGATTACATCAAGCGCGAGTACCTGGACCGGAACCGGCCCGTGATCATCCACATGCGCAGGGTCTGGTACCTCCCGGGGCACTATCTCGTGCTGACCGGGTACGATCCCGCAAGCGGCATGGTCTACTACGCAGACCCGAGCAACGGCGGCATGGGAGAGATCTCCCGCGAGAGCTTTGTCAGGGACAAGTGGTATGCATCGCCGGTGCACTGGCCCGGCTATCCCCGCGCCCGGTGGGACGGCGAGTGGATGGGCTTCTACTGACCCTTCTCACACCGGTGCGACTCAGGGCCGCACCGGCCTCACAGGTACGGCCGGATGGCCTCGTGGAAACGCTCGGCCATGATCCGGTACCCCTCGTCGTTGGGATGGATGGGGTCGCTCATGAACTCTCGCCGCCCGAAGATGCCCTCGTAGACGTCCGGGACGAGCACAGCCCCGGCCTGGCGGCATACCCGCTCGTATCCGTCGGCGTAGTCGCGGCCCACGAAGGGCACCCGGATGCCCCCTACCACCACCAGGGCCCCGGTCTCCTTCCGTATGCGTTCGATGATCGTGCCCAGGTTGGCAAAGGCCTGATCGTGAGGCAGGCGGTTCTTGAGATCGTTGCCTCCCAGGGTGATGATCACGAGTGCCGGTGCGAGGGGGAGCACGTCCCGGTCGAGCCGCTCGAGCGCGCTTGCCGTGGTGTCCCCGGGGCGGCCAGCGTTGATCACGGGCCTGCCGATAATCCCGGAAAGCCGGGAGGGGTAGTCCATGCCCGGGGAGGAGCCGGTGCTATAGGTGAGGCTGTCTCCGAAGCAGACGATAACCCCGTCCTCAGGGATAACAGCCCCGGGAGGCGCCTCGCTCGAAGGCCTGACGGCCAGGTACAGGGCTGCCGCCAGGAAAACGGCCGCAAGGGCGAGGGCCGTCCTTCTCATCCGCACACCCCCTGGCGTCCCGGCCGGCCGGCTCCCGGCCCCGTCCGGCCTGTGCCCCGGAGGAACACCGTCCGGTGGTACTCTGACTCTCGCAGGGCCGCGCCTCTCACTCCTCTTCCTCCCGTAGCAGCTCCGTGTCGTCGTCGGAATAGGGCGGAGAACAGCAACACAGGACCACCAGCTCTTCGCCGCCCGACTGAACCAGGCGGTGCGGCATGCCCGGCGGGATGAGCACGCTGTCTCCGGGTGCGATCCCGAAGGACTCTTCTCCCAGGACCATAGTACCCCTCCCCCGGGTGACGTGGTAGATCTCCTCGGACCTCAGGTGTATGTGCAGGGCGGTTCTCGACCCTGGGGGGACGGTCGCCGCGGCCAGGCTCTGGCCTGCGGCGTAGCCCCTTCGGGGATGGATGAGCTCGCGGACGATCGAGCCGTCCTTGGTCACAAAGGGTGCAGCCTGTTCGTACGGAACCTTCATACCTCCTCCGGCTCACGGGAAATCCATAGCATAGATCCGGACCGCAAGGAAAGGGTCCGGCCGGCTTCCCTCCCCGCCGCACCGGGCGATCGGGGAGATATACGGGACGGCTACACGCTGAAGCGGATGGTCATGATATCGCCGTCCTTAACCAGGTAGCTCTTGCCTTCGAGCCGCAGGAGCCCGCTGTCGCGCACGGCCTTTTCACTGCCCAGCCTCATGAGGTCGTCGTAGGAGAAGCACTCGGCCCGGATGAACCCCCGGGCGAGATCGGAATGGATCTTGCCGGCTGCGTCCACCGCCGTATCGCCCCTCTTGACGGTCCACGCCCTGACCTCGTCCTGACCCACGGAGAAGAAGGTGATATAGCCCAGCACCTCGTAAGCCAGCATGGTGAGCCTTTCCCGGGCCGATGCCTCGATGTTCATGTCTGCCATGAACTCGGCCGCGTCAGCATCGGAGAGGCCCGCGAGCTCCATCTCGAACCTGCCGGCAAACTCCACCACTGGGACGGCCTCCCTGATGACGGCAAGCAGCTCCGTGTTTCCGCCGAAATTCTCCTCGCCCGAGTTCAGGACAGCCATGAGCGGCTTGCCCGTGAGGAACTGGAACCCCCTGAGCTGCCTGATCTCTTCCGGCGAGAAATCCAGGGAGCTTATCAGTTGGTTCTTTTCAAGGGCATCCCTCGCCTTTGCCAGGGCCCTGCGCTCGATCTCCATCTCCGGGGTCGAGGCGCCCCTGGCGGTATAGTGCTCGATCCTCTCGAGCCTGGTCTCGGCCGTGACCAGGTCGGAGAGCACGAGCTCGGTAAGGATGTCGTTGAAATCCCGCAAGGGATCCGGCTTTCCCAGGAGGCCGTCGATGAGGTCGTCGGAGAAGTTCCTCAGCACCAGGGCGAGTGCGTCCGCGGTCTTCACCAGGCCCAGCTCGGCTGCGCTGAAGATCGCCTTTTTGTCTTCTCCCGAGGCAAAGCCTACGAAGTCCATGCATTCGATGGTGGCGCGGGTGGTCTTCTTCGGGCGGTACATCTCGCTCAGGGCATCCACCCGCGGATCGGCCACCGGGGCCACGGCGATGTTGGGCTCGGGCCTTCCCGACGAGAAACCGCCCGTAGCCGCGTTCGAGGAGGTGAGCGCGTTGAATACCGTAGTCTTGCCGGATTTTTCCAGTCCCACCAGGCCTATCTTCATGGAGCCTTCCTTTCCTTCCCGAGATGGACGCTGAGGCTTATAGCACCCTTTCCGGAGCTACTTCAACCGCCCGATCGTTCAAGGAATCTGGCCATGCACGGCTTGCCGCCCGCCGGGCGCCGCAAGAAGGGCCCGAACACACTTTTCTTTGCAAATCACGCACTCTTTGGCTATCGTAATGCAAGCACAACAAAAAAGGAGGATGCATGGCTACGGCGAAAGATATCATGACCACTTCCGTCATCACCCTCTCTCCCGGCATGGAGATCGTGGCAGCAGCTGCAATCCTCATGGACAACCACATCAACGGCGCACCGGTGGTGGACGAGAACGGAGACATGGTGGGCATCCTCTCCCGCGACGATCTCATCACCCAGCAGAAGAAGCTGCCCCTGCCATCGTACTTCGTGGTGCTCGACGCGCTCATCCCCCTGCATTCCAGCAGGCAGGTAGAGAAGGAGCTCGAGAAGATCGCCGCCACAAAGGTCGAGGACGCCATGACCCCCGACCCGGTGAGCGTGCACCCGGACACGCCCATAGAGGACATCGCCACAATCATGGTGGACCGGAAGATTCACACCATCCCGGTGGTGGATGAAGAAGGCAGGCTCGTGGGCATCGTGGGCAAGGAGGATATCCTGAGGACCATCCTCGGGCCACGGGCGGACAAGCCCACTGCCCCGTAAACCCGGTATGCGCCCCTGACGGCCCTGTCCTCCCCTGAGGACCAGCCCGGGCGGCTTCGCGCACAGGGTCTCCGTGGTGTGCCTGCCCGATCCCCCCGGAGCGGGCGGGCTTCATCCATGCCTGCGCCGCAAGTCCTTACACGCAGTCGGAGATCCTGCCAATATCTTCGCGGACCGGTTTTATAGCCGCCAGGTCGGCCTCCTTCCTCCGGGAATAGAGGTACTGCAGGTGCGAGACCTTCAGGGCCCGCACCGCCTCCTCGGGCGATTCGAAGAGCGGCACCTGGTACTGCTGGCGGTACTGGATGGTCTTGAACACCGCGTTGGGCGTGTAGATGGCCGCGGGCTTGCCGTAGTGGCGGCACTTCTTCACCAGCTCCACAATGGCCTCGATCACCATGGGGTGCCAGAGGCTCGGCACGGGCAGCAGGCCGTCCACCTCGTCCGAGGAGAGCAGGATATCGAAGATCTCCAGGAAGGTCTGCATGGAGAGGGCGGGCCCCAGGTCGATCGGGTTCGATGCGTTGAAGAGCTGCCCGGTCCGGGCGAGCTTCTCCTGGGTTTCCGGCGACAGCCGGGCCATCTCCAGACCCGACTGCACCAGCAGGTCGGCCGTGATGCCCCCGAAGGCGCCCGAGTTGGTGAACACCGCGATCCTGCGGCCCTTCAGGGGAGGCATGTGCGTGAAGATACGGGGCATGGAGTGGAGGTCGGCGATGGAATCCACCCGGATGATGCCGGCCTGCCTGCAGGCGATGTCGAAGATCCGGTCGTCGTTCGCCATTCCCGCGGTGTGGGACACCGCAGCGCGGGCGCCCTCGCCGGTCTTCCCCACCTTGAAGACCAGGATCGGCTTTTTCACCCTCCTGGCGGCTTCCATGAACCTTCTGCCGTTTCGAATGTTCTCGAGGTACATACCGATGACTTCGGTGGTGTCGTCCCGGTTGAAGTACTCGAGCATGTCCGCCTCGTCGATATCCGACTTGTTGCCGATGCTCACGATCTTGTTGACCTTGACAACGTCCATGAAGAAGGACTCCAGCACGATCACCACGATTCCCCCGCTCTGGATCACGTAGGAAATGCTCCCGTCCTCCTGGGCGAAGGTGCTGAAGTCGTCGACCTGGATGCCGTAGAAGCAGCAGAACTGGTTGCGGGCATTGAGCACACCCAGGCAGTTGGGCCCGAGGATCCTGATGCCGTTCTTCCGGGCGATCTCGTCGATGCGGCGCTGCATGACCTTTCCCTCCTCGCCGCCCTCGGCGAAGCCCGAGCTCTCTATGACGATGCGCCTGATCCCCTTTTCCGCACACTGCTCGACGAACTCCGGGACCACCTTTGCCGGTGTGATGATCACGGCCAGGTCCACATCCTGCGGGATGTCGGTGACCGCCTTGAAGCCCTGGCACCCGTGCACGGTCTCGGCCTTGCGGTTCACGGCGAACACGGTGCCGCCCCATGCGGAGACCTCGTTCAAGGCCCTGCAGATGGTGGCCCCCAGGTTGAAGGGCGAGTTGGACGCCCCGATTACCACGACGGAGTCCGGGTTGAAAAACCTCTCCAGGTCAGCACCTCTCAAATTGTATCTGCCGTCCCGGGCAGGCGGCTGCCCGGCCAGGGGCATCATTTCGATCGTCTTCTCTCGAGCTCCCGGGTGTACGTATCTCTGAGCATCTCGATCATGCCCACGATGACCCGGTAGATGAACTGACCGTTCTCGTCTCCGTGCTTCAGGGCATTGTCCCTCATGTGTTCGAGGTCTTCGAGCTGCTCTTCGAGCGATCCGATCTCCTTTTCGAACTGCTCGATGACCTGCTCGTGAGTAAGGAACCGGAAAAAGAACGCCCTGGTGAGAAAATCGAGCTGGTAGTCCACCGGGATCGGGGGCGAAACCAGTGACCGGAGGAACTCCTGCCTGCCCTTTTCCGTGATCGAGTACACGTGCTTGTTGGGCTTGCCCGTCTGGATGACCACCTCCTTGCGCACCAGGTCGGCGGCCTCGAGCTTCCTCAGGGCGGGGTAGATCTGGTTGAGGCTCAGGTTGTAAGCCATCATGAGCCTGCCGGTGATGTTCTTGATCTTGTACCCGCTCTTGGGGCCGGACATGAGAAAACCGAGGATGATCTGATCCGTATCCATGCGAGCGAAGCCTCCATTCTTTCCTGTGATTTCAAGTAGTTCAATTTATAATATTTTATTATAAAATATCACGGCGAATTTTGTCTGTCAACAGGTCCATGAACACTGGAATAAAGATGAACAGCGAACCCGCGTCCTCTGAAACCCCTCCGGCACGAAAGCTCCAGCATGTCCCAGGCCCCCTGCTCCACCCGCCTGCGGTTTGCCGGGGACTGCCGGGCCCTGTACGCACTGGGGTCAGGGGATTCCCGCTAGGGTTGCAATCAATGCACAGCCGGGGACCCGCTTCACCTGATTCCGCACGAACGGCGGCTTGTGTGCAGCTCCGGCGAGCTCGCGAACAGCCAGTGCCGGTCCATGGGGAGATGCTCCGGCCTATCCCTCCCGTGCCCTCCTGGAGGCATAGTACCTCGAAACATTGCCCAAGGCCTGGAGGCACCCGCCCAGGTCGTCGAAGACCGGGATGCCCCTTTCCAGGAAGGCCTTGCGGGCCTCGCGGATCAGCTCCTCGACGTTCAAGGACTCGATTCCCTGCTTGTAGTTGGGAAGCACGAGCGCCATGGGCTTGCCCGTGGCTTCGACCACCTCGCGGGCCGCGTCGGCCAGCTCCCGGTAGGGCGCTGCATCCTTGGGAGAGGCCAGGCCCAGGGCAGTAGCAACCGACTCGTAGTGGTAGAGCAGCTGGATGAGGACCTGGATGTCCACCCTCGGATCTCTGGCAGCCAGGAGAAAGACCTCGCGGTAGGCCTGGGGCCCCACGAAGGGATTGGCTGCATCGATGGGGTTCCTGGCGCTTGAGCCGGGCCTGGGAAGATGCTCCAATATCGCCTCCGACAGCTCGGGCTTAAGCGGCGGGACGTTCAGGCCGTGGAGCTCCGCAGTGTCGCAGGCATTGACTCCCAGGGCCCCTCCACCTCCGGCCACGGTAATGTTCGCATACACCCTCGGAGGCAGCAGCGAAAAGGCCAGGCAGGTCCTCGCCATCTCCCAGAGGTCGCCGACCTGGACGGCGCCCGCCTGCCTCAGTGCAGCCTCCCAGATCCGGCGGCTGCCTCCCAGCGAGGCGGTGTGGCTCTGCACGGCCCGGCTCCCCGCCTCGGTGAGCCCCCCCTTGCAGATGATCACGGGCTTGCGGGCCGCCACGTGTTTGAGCACCTTGAAGAAGCCCTCCCCGTCGCGCACGCCCTCGATGTACATGCCGATCACCCGGGTCCCCGGGTCGTTGCCCAGGTAGGCGAGCAGCTCGGTCTCCCTGAGATCGACGCCGTTGCCGAAACTCACCATCTTGGAGAAAGAGATGCCCATCCACTTGCCGATATGGGCGAAGTCGATGGCCATGCCGCCGCTCTGGGAAATGAAGCCCACGGGCCCGCTCTTCCGGGAGAGATCCGGCCCGGGAAGCAGGGTCAGGCCGCTCTGGGGACAGTAGATGCCGAAGCAGTTGGGCCCGATCACCCTGATGCCCGTGGAGGCGATCTCGCCGACCTCCTGCTCGAGCCGCATCCCTTCCTCTGTGCCCAGCTCGGAGAAGCCGGCCGAGAGGATCTCGGCCCCGGCAACGCCCCGGTCCCTGCACTCCCTGAGGGCTTCGGGCACCCGCTCGGCAGGCACCGCGATGATGGCGAAATCCACGGGCTCGGGTATCTCCGCCAGGCTCTTGAATATCTTCATCCCGGCAAACTCTCCGCCCCTGGGGTTCACGGCGTAAAGGCTCCCGTCAAAGCCGATTGCCTTCAACGAGCTCAGGATCCCGTTGCTGAACATGTTGCCTCTTGACGATACGCCGATGACCGCAACGCTCCCGGGGTTGAAGATCCGCTCGAAGGCATCACGGGAAAGGGCGTTGACTGATACGGGTTTCATGCAGCGCTCCTTCAACTCAACAAACGTGTACGATCAACTCAATGTCCTTTATTGATTCCACATTTTCCACTTAAGGGTCAATTCTTTTCATATCCGGCTTGAAAAAGAATCGATATCCCGTTTACCGGCCCGGACTGCAGCCGTATAATGAGTAGTACGAGGAGTGCGAGGCCATGCCCAAGGAAAACACCCATCTCATGTTCGCCCACGAGGTCCTGGACCACTGCCCGGATGCGCGCCTGATCAAGGATGCGTCCGTGCACCTGGATCATTACCGGCTGGGCTCGTTCAGTCCCGACACCTTCTTCTACGCATCCAAGAAGCCGCTCATGGAGATCTCCGAGGTCCTCCACGGCAAGGACGGCTCCCCCACCAACGAGGCCGTCCTCAACGTGCTCGACCAGGGCTGCACTCCCCGTGACCTGGCCTTTGTTCTCGGTTACCTCACCCACTGCGCCCTGGATATCGTGTTCCACCCGGCGATCAACGCCCTTGCCGGCGACTACTACGACAGTGACCCGCTGAGGAGAAGGAGCTCGGTGTACCTGCACCGCCAGCTCGAGACCTCGCTCGACGCCCGGACGGGCAACACCCTGCGCATCCATCGCCTGACCCGTCCCGGGCTCGTGGAAGGCCTGGCCTACGAGCGCTTCATCTGCCGGAGGTTCTCGGCGCCCCCGGGCTCCTTGAAGGCCACGCTCTTCCGCCAGCTGCTGTTCAACCGGCTCTTCGAGAGCACAGCCGCATACGCCGTAGCAAGGCTCCTGGCACGGGTGAACGCACCGGGAGTCTTCGAGCTGCTGGCCCTGTTCTACCCGAACCTGAGATACGACGGCGCCCGGATCCCGGAGACCGTCACCTTCCCCGACCCCGGGACCTCGGGCGAGCGTCGGGTCGCCCTGCACGATCTGTTCTCCAGCGCCCGGGACAAGGCCCTGGGCATGATGAGCGCCGCCGCAGGCTACGCAAGGGGCGAGATCTCCCGGCAGGAGCTCATCAAGGCGATCCCGGGCGAGAACCTGAGCACCGGCGAGGCTCCGGGCCGCCTGGCGTGATCCCGGGGTTCTCAGTGAAAAGGCAATAGGAAGACTGCGGGCCTGCCCCTTAAAAAGGGCGCTCACTCGATGTCGCCGATCGCCCGGCTCAGGTCGGCTGCTCCGTCGTAAACCCGGTCAGGGAGTTTTGCCAGCATGTCCACGACAGCCCGATCCAGCCCCAGTGAGCGCGCGTGCTCGAGCATCTCCCAGAGGTCCAGGGGATAATTCATGCCTGCGAAAAACTCATCGAGGATATTGTCTTCTGCCATGGTCCCCTCTCCGAGCTGCGAGGATCACCCGATTCTTCCCCGGGCCGTTCCTGGAGCTGTGAGTTTCCTCCCTGCTTGCATGGATCACCTCACCGGGGCTCTCACGGCCGCAAGAAACCGGGGCCGGCCACCCGGCGCATCCTGTACCGGCATTGAAGGCCTCGGCTCATGCGGGATGGGCTCCCGCGGCCTGACCCCGTGTCGTCACCGCCCGGCGAGACCGGCCTTGCTCCAAAGAAAAAAGCAGGGAACCGTCTGTTCTCATCAGACGATCCCCTGTTTTACGATCTCCGCTTTTCTTGCGCGAAACGTTATTTCATGTGCCCGATGGCCTTGTTTACGTCCACGGGAGAGTTGAAATCCTGCTCAGGAAGCCTGTTGAGCATATCGATCACGTCGCTGGGCGCGTTATTGCTCTGGGCCTTCTTGACCAGGTCGTTCTTTCTTGCCGGATAATCCATACCGTGCAAAAACTGCTGAATTTCTCCAGTACTTACCATTTTCCACCTCCACTGAGTTTTTTCAGGATACCGCTTCTGCCTTTCATCCGAGTTCGTCCAACCAAAGCATTGTGCCTTTCATTCCGGGGAAAACCGGCAGCCCGGTTCTTTGCCCCTGCGCCGCTCGAGCATGCCGTCCGC
>JBASVF010000067.1:0-2016 GCA_049275795.1 Desulfomonilia bacterium | reverse complement strand
GATGTCGTCCCCGAACCACTTGATGGAGATCTTCCTCATGGTGCCGTCGGCGAACATCTCGTCAAGGGTCTTCTGGATCATATCCTTAAGCGCAACGTCCTCTTTCCTGATGCCGATCCCGATAGGCTCCGAGGTCAGGGGCTCGGGCAGCACGCGGTACTCGCCCGGTCGCTGGGAGAGGTAGTACCGCCCCACAAGCTCGTCCACGGCAAGGGCGTCGATCCTGCCGATCTTGAGGTCCATGAAGGCGGTTGTATTGGTGTCGTAGCGCTTGATCTCCTTGAAATCCGTGCCAAGCTTGGCCAGCGCCTCCTCGGAGGTGGACCCGAGCTGCACGCCGACGACGTGTCCTTTCCCGAGGTCCTTGACGCTCTTGATCTTCTGGTTGTCACCCCGCACCACCATGATCTGCTTTTCCATGATGTAGGGCTCGGTGAAGGCGATCTCTTTCTTGCGCTCCTCGGTAATGGACATGGCCGACCAGACGATGTCGAACTTTCCGGTCTTGAGCGACATGACCACGCCCTTCCAGGCGGTGGGGATGTGCACGATCTTTATCCCGAGCCGCTTGCCCAGCTCCCTGGACGCATCGATATCGAACCCTACGAGCTCGTTCTGCTCGTTGCGGAACTCCATGGGCGGGAATGCGTCGTCGATGCCAATCTCGAGCTTGCCCTTGGCCTTGACCCTTTCCCACGAATCATCGGCCGCGATTGCGGAGACGGAGAAAGATGCCACGATAATGCCCACCATCAAGATACCATACAAGAGCTTCCTCATTATCTTTTCCTCCAGGTCACGTTGTCCTTTGAAAAAACCGTGACCGGATTATGGAACAATTCCCGGTAAAACACAAGCGGCAAGCGCCGGGGGGTGGAAACCGCCTGTTTCGGGGGAGCATCCGCCGGGAAGCCGAACAAACCGGCACACTCTTCTGCGGAGACCGCCCGTTCCGGGGGCACCCGGGTCCAGCCGCCTGAGCCCTGCCTCACCGGACGATCGTTATTCACCGTCTGCATAATTCGAATGATCGTATTCTACGGAACTATTTGCCGTGGGTCTTCTCGTGGTCTATAACCATTCCGATCGGGATGCCCTGGCACCCGTACCACGGCAGTGCCCGGACGTCCGAGAGCACATCCGAGGAGCGTGTATGGTATGAGAATAAAGAATGTTCTGGCATCGAGATGGGGCGTGATCGGGGTCGGGGCGGCCATCGGAATCCTGGCCGCACTGCTGCAGTATCTGGGCAATCCCGGGAACATGGGGATCTGCGTGGCCTGCTTCGAGCGGGATATTGCCGGGGCACTCGGACTGCACCGGGCCGAGATCGTCCAGTACCTGAGGCCCGAGATCCTGGGTTTCGTGCTGGGGGCCTTCCTGGCCGCCCTGCTGTTCCGCGAGTTCCGGCCGCGGGCCGGCTCTGCTCCCATTGTGCGCTTCGTGCTGGGCGTCTTCGCCATGATCGGGGCGCTCGTGTTCCTGGGCTGCCCGTGGAGGGCCTCTCTCAGGCTCGCGGGAGGAGACTTCAATGCCATATTGGGGATCGCCGGGCTCGCCTTCGGGGTGTGGATCGGCACACTCTTCCTGAAGAACGGCTACAACCTCGGCCGGTCCCAGAATACCTATGCCTCGGTGGGGATGCTCATGCCGCTGATCGCCGCCGGACTCCTCGTGCTGATGTTCATCTTCCCCCAGATTCAGGGTGAGGGCAAGAATGGGATCCTGTTCTACAGCGTCAAGGGACCCGGGTCCATGCACGCGCCCCTGCTCATTTCCCTGGGCATCGGCCTGGCGGTGGGCATCATCGCGCAGCAGAGCCGGTTCTGCACCATGGGTGCTATCCGCGACCTGATCCTCTTCGGCCAGACCCATCTTTTCGGCGGGCTTGTGGCCCTGATCGTCGCGGCCTTTGCCGTCAATCTCATGCTGGGACAGTTCAACCCCGGCTTCGAGGGCCAGCCCGTGGCGCACACCATGCACTTCTGGAACTTCGCGGGTATGACCCTGGCCGGC
>JBASVF010000066.1:0-2513 GCA_049275795.1 Desulfomonilia bacterium | reverse complement strand
TCGCACACGTCGTAGCCGCAGTACAGCAACCTGCCCTCGACCGGCTTGGCCTCGTAGCCAGTCCCGTCCTTCGCCGGTATCTTCTCATACCCCACAACCAGGCCCTTGGAGGTAATACCGACCACCACCCCGGTGCCATCCGCATTGCGGAGCCCGAGCTTTATGTCCTTTGCCCTGATGAGCTCGGGCGAAACCCGATCGTGATACTTTGCAAGCTCATTGATCTTCTCCACTATCTCGTCCATACGTCCTCCAGCCTGAGTATCTGAGAGTATCCGAACATGAGAATTTACTAATATATAGTTCTTTCTTTCCATGATCAAGCTTTCATTCACTTTTTTCTATGGTCCCGGCAATGCGTCTCGAGCCGCACATGGGCTGTGTTCAGGGGTTTACAGGGTCAGCGTCCGCCCTCCGGGAGACGGGGCGGAAAGGGGACATTCTTCAGCTGTAAGGGATGAGAGGGCCGGCACGGTGGTGCCTCGCCCGGAGGGCTGTACACGCCCGAGGGTGGATGGGTGCCCAGGTGCAGCAGGACTTGGAGCTGTGCTCAGAAATTGTAACCGATGGAGAAGTGCCACCGGTAGGCGTCTTCGCCCGGCTCCGGGTCGATCTTTCTGCCGTAGAGAAGACCTACCGGGCCGATGGGGGTGATGTAGCGAAGCCCGGCACCGTAGGAGGAGCGGGTGTTGTCAGGCACGGGATCGTCGATGGTGCGGCGAATGGTCCCGGTGTCGAAGAACAGCGTGAATTCGATGTTGTAGTTCAGGAGCACCCTCGCCTCGATCGACCCGGCCAGGGAGACCCGCCCGCCTACGGGGTCGCCGTCGGCATCGAAGAGGAGCCGGTTCTCGTCGAAGCCTCGGACGTCGAGCGTCCCGCCGAGAAAGAAGAGCTGGTCTTCGGGCACCATGTCGGAGTCACCGTACGACGAGATGTATCCCGCCCTGCCGAGCACGGCAAAGGTGAGGCGCTCCGTTGGGCTTACGTACGTCCTCAGGTCCAGGGTATACCTGAGGAAGTCGTCGAGATCGTCCTCGAGCCCGCTCGAGATATCCACGGAAAAGGTGGAGAACAGGCCCCGGGTGGGGCGCGTGAACGAGTCGCGTGAGTCGTAGGTGATCGAGGGGGTAACGACGAACACGTTCCTGGGCTCGAACCGGTCCTGATCGAAGAGGTCTCCCGCCCTCTCCTCGGGGGCCGGGTCCCCGTTGGAGAGATCCCTGCGCTCGTAGCGGAAGTTGAGCGAGGAGAAGGCCCGGCTGCTCAGCGGGGCCACGAAGCCCAGGTTCGAGCCCACGGCATCCACCTCGAACTCCTGGTTGAAGGGCTCGATCCGCTCGTAATACAGGTTGAACAGACTGGTTATCCGGGTGCCGAATATCCTGGGCGCCTTGAGGCCGAGCTCGGTACGCTCGCCGGTCTGGCTCGCCTGGGCCTCGGCCCACAGCTCCTTGTTGAGCCCCAGGACGTTGCGGTCACCCGCGCCGGCCCTGCCGTAGAACCCCAGGTTGCTCTCGTAGCCCACCGACGACTGGATGTAGTAGGGCGGCCTCTCCTCCAGGTTTGCCACGAGCACGACATCGTCCCTCATCTCGCGCAGGCCGAAGGTGCGGTAGCGCACGGTCTGGAAGATGCCGAGGCTCCTGATCCCGTTCTGCCCCCTGATCATCTCCCTCAGGGAAAAGGGCTCGCCCGGGTCCATCCTGAGCTCGCGGTCCAGGATGCGCTTCCTGGTCCGGAAGTTGCCCACGAAATAGGTGTTGCCCATGCGCACCAGGGGACCCTCGTTCACCGAGAACTTCACCCGGGCGAGCGCCCCTTCCTGGTTGAGCCCGGTCTCGGCCTCTACCCTCACGTGCGGATATCCCCGTTCGGATATGATGGCCGCGAGCGTACCCTTGTCGCTTTCGAGCAGGTGGGGCCTGAGCGGCTCACCCGCCCTGGTCGAGATCTCCCGGAGGGCCTGGTCTTCGGTGATGACCGTGAGCCCCTCGAAATCCACCGATTGTACGATGGTCCTGGGCCCCTCGTCGATCCTGATGAAAACCTCGGCATCCTCTCCTTCCCCGTCCTTTTCTATCCCGCCCTGGACCTCGACGAGGCTGAAGCCCTCCTGGAGGTAGAGCGACCTGATGGAGCCGAGGTCCTGCTCGAGCACGCCCGGGTCGAACGGCCGGTCCCCGATCAGGGGGACCGTGCGTCTGTGGATCTCCATCCGGGAGAGCAGGTCCTCGTCGTCAAAGGCCCTGTTTCCCTCGAACCGCACCGATCCCACCGTGGATCGCTGTCCCTCCTCGATGGAAATGGTAATGCTCTTCACCTTGTCCGCGCCCCGGCCCCTGGTCTCCTCCCTGGTTGTCACGCGTACATCGGGATACCCGTTTTCCGGCTCATCCCACCAAAGCGTACCTGGACTCGTGCAGGGCATAGATTTTAAGTTTGAAGAACTCCTTGTCTCTGAACCCGTAGGCCTGTTTTTGGAGCGTTTTGATTTTGTTGTTTGTGCCCTC
>JBASVF010000065.1:0-3482 GCA_049275795.1 Desulfomonilia bacterium | reverse complement strand
CAGACCCGGGGGGTTAGGCAGCCCACCTCGGAGACGAGGTTCCTCCCCACGAGTCCCGGGTAGGACCGCACCTGCTCCAGGAGCTCGGGCACAGTTTCGTCCCCGACCGCCACGATCCCCCGCATGGCCCCCGCCGTCCGGATCCTGCGTGTGAGCGCGCGGGTGTCCACCCCCTCGACTCCGATCCTGCCGTGTTCCTCGAGGTAGTCCCGGAGCGTCTTCCTGGACCGATGATTGCTCGGGACGGGCCGGTACTCCCGCACCACGAACCCCTTGAGATGGATGGCGGCCGACTCGCGGTCCTCGTCGTTGATCCCGTAGTTTCCCATGAGGGGATAGGTCATGACCAGGATCTGTTCGTGGTAGGAAGGGTCGGTGAGAACCTCCTGGTACCCGGCCATGGCGGTGTTGAACACCACCTCTCCGCAGGCTCGGCCCTCGCCGGCAAAGGCTCTGCCCTTGAAGACGGACCCGTCTTCCAGAACCACCATCGCCGGTTTCCAGTCTCGCCTCGCCATGAGAATCCTCCCTCCTCACCCAGGGAACCCGCGTACAAAACCCGGCCCGGCGTGTGTATACATCAACCGGGCCGGATCTTCCAGCATTCGTTAGAGCAGCGGGAGGTACGTATCGATCTCGTACTTGCTCACGTGGGTCCTGAAGGCGTCCCACTCACGCTTCTTGTTCTCGATGAACTTCTCGAAGATGTGCTCGCCCAGGGCCTCCTTGACCAGCTCGCTCCTGGAGACCTCCTGGATCGCCTCGAAGAGGTTCCCGGGCAGCGAGGTGATGCCCTCTGCCTCGCGCGCCTTTTCGTCCATCTCGAAGATGTCCTTCTCGATGGGATCGGGCAGAGGGTACTTGTTCTCGATGCCCTTGAGCCCGGCCGCGATCTGCACGGCAAAGGCCAGGTAGGGGTTGCAGGCCGGGTCGGGCGCGCGGAACTCGATGCGCGTCGCCTTGGCCTTGCCGGGCTTGTACATCGGGACCCTGAGCATGGCCGATCTGTTCCTCCGGGCCCAGGATACGTAGACCGGGGCCTCGTAGCCGGGAACGAGCCGCTTGTAGGAGTTCACCCACTGGTTGGTCACGGCGCAGATCTCGCGGGCATGAGTGAGAATCCCGGCGATGTAGTGCTTGGCCACGGCCGAGAGGTGGTACTTGTCGTTGGGGTCGAAGAAGGCGTTTTCGTCGCCCTTGAACAGTGACTGGTGTACGTGCATGCCGCTGCCGTTCTCGCACGCTATGGGCTTGGGCATGAATGTGGCGTACACGCCGTGCTGCCGGGCGATCTCCTTGACCGTGGTCCGGTAGGTCATGACGATGTCGGCCATGGTGAGCGCTTCCTTGTACCTGAGGTCGATCTCGTGCTGGGAAGGCGCCACCTCGTGGTGACTGTACTCCACCTCGATGCCCATCTTCTGCAGGCAGAAGATGGTGTCTCGCCGGATGTCGGGGCCCCGGTCAACGGGCAGGCCGTCGAAGTACCCGCCCCTGTCGAGGATGGTGGTGCACTTGTCATCGGCAAAGTAGAAGTACTCGAGCTCGGGGCCGAGGTACACGGTGAAACCCTTCTCGGCCGCCTTCGCGAGCACGCGCTTGAGCGCGTAGCGCGGGTCTCCCGGATAGGGGGACCCGTCCGGGGTGAGGATGTCGCACACCATGCGCGCCACCGGGTAATCCGAAGGCCTCCAGGGCAGGAGCTGGAAGGTGGTGGGATCCGGCTTGGCAATCATGTCGCTCTCATGGATACGGGCAAAACCCTCGATGGAGGAGCCGTCGAAACCCATGCCTTCTTCGATGCCCTCCTCCAGCTCAGAGGGGGTGATGTTGAAGCTCTTGAGTCTGCCCAGAACATCCGTGAACCAGAACTGGATGAAGCTGACCTTGTGCTCTTTCACGGCCTTCATAACATCCTGTTTTGTCTTACACGCTAACATAACGGCCTCCATTTCTAGGATTTGTGCTCGTTCTCTCGAGATGCATCCCCTGAGAGAAGTCTGTTCTCATGAAGCTCCCATATTCCGCACGGGCATGCACCCGTGCAGAAACCGCACCCGATGCAGCGCTCGCCGTCAACCCGGTATTCGAAACCGCCGAGCTGAAGGTCCCTCCGCGAAATAGCCTGCTGGGGGCATATCGCCTCGCACACCCCGCAGTCCCGGCACCCGCCGCAGGAGGCGCAGAGCGCGGCGCATCGCTCGATGTCACACCCGCCATCGGCGCCCGGGGCGTAGTACTCGAGCCTCACCCTCGCGGGCGCCAGGGGAGGCGGTTGATCGAAGGTCTCGGCGAGACCGCTTAGGCGCGCGTCGACGGAGAGCGACACGCGTCTGCCCGCTCCGATGGCGTCGGTGATGAGCCCCGGCTTCACGCTGTCGCCGATGGCATATCCCCGTGGGTCCGAGGTGCGGAACTCATCGTCGACCGCGATGAGACCGTTCCTCACATCCATGTCCGCAGGGAGGAATGATAAGTCAGGCTGGTCTCCAATTGCAACAACTACTGTATCTGCCTTGAGAATTTTGCCGTCTGCGGTCTGGACTCCCTCGGGCTGGATGGCCCGGGCCGTCACCGGCCAGAGGAACCGGGCCCCCGCCTCCATGGCGGCCTCGCGCTCACGGCCGAAGGATGCGGGCTCCTGGATGTCGATGAGGGTGATGTCCCGGACCCCGAGCCGATGGGCCTCGGTGGCCACGTCGCAGCCCACGTTCCCGGCGCCGATGATCACCATGGCCCCGCCCGGCTCGACTTTTCCGCACTTTGCCCGCCTGAGGAAATCGAGCGCAGGCATTGCCCTCTCTCCCCCGGGGATCTTCAGGGTGCGAGGGGTCTGTGCGCCCACGGCGATGACCGTGAGGTCGTGCGAATCACGAATCTCCTCGAAGGCCTCCCGGTCGATCCCGCCGTCAACCGGGCGGAAGGTGATCTTCTCCATGACCCGGGCGAGCTCCTTCTGGAAGATCTCGACCGGGAACCGGCTTCCCGGGATGGCGCTCGCAATCTTTCCCCCAGCGGAGCCCGGGTGGTCGAAGACCACGGCGGTATGCCCCTTCATCCAGAGCTGCCACGCGACCGAGAGGCCGGCGGGGCCTGCTCCAATGACAGCCACCTTCCTGCCCGTGGGGCTCAGAGGCACAGGCTCCTCGGCCCTGTCGCCGGCCCGGCCGAGCACAGAGACGTCCACGGGCTTCAGGAAATCGCGGCGCCTGGTGCAGCCATCCATGCACAGGTGAGGACACAGGTAGCCGCAGATGGTGGCGGGAAACGGCGTGTACTTGAGCGCCAGGTCCATGGCCTCCTGGACGGCGCCGGCTCTCACGAGTTCCCACCTCTTCTGCACCGGGATGCCGCTCGGGCACGCGGCCTGGCAGGGAGGCAGGTACTTGTGGTTCTCCCAGACAGGCTTGAACCTGCGCAGGTCGCCGGTGACGATGAGGGGCACCGGGCCCCGGTCCCCGGTGATCAGGTCGCCTATAATC
>JBASVF010000064.1:0-2540 GCA_049275795.1 Desulfomonilia bacterium | reverse complement strand
TGCCGTCCGTTCCGGCCGGACCGTGCGCAACGGGCCTGCCGGGACATCGTCGAGGAACGCTCAAGGTGAACTAACACAAAGTTCCGTCAAAGTAAACGCCAAAGCATTCTCGGGAACCGCGCGGAACCGTGCGATAACAAGGCTGTTATTCCGTGGAATGCATCCTTGGCTGCTGCGGGGGAGCGATCGCTCGCACCAGGTCCACCTGCGGTGTGTGTGCTCCGGTCGGTCTGAGCTTCCAATGTGCTCAACGGGCGCAAGATCAGGCTCGTCATGCACACGATCGCCAATGCCCTGTCTCCGAGCTCTTTAAGGGTTCACTGGCGGCCGTGGGATCTATCTTTTTCTCTCTTTTCCAAATCCTCTTGTAAGTCATGGTTTGTCATGATAAATCAACAAATTGGCGATTCCTTTCTGATCATGCATCATCGAGAAGGAAGAGTCTTTGCGTTCAAAACGCAATGAATCTGTAGCGTTATAAGACATTTCGATCAGGAGGAAACATGATGTCCAGCAAACGATCCACCGGCACCTTCAGGCTCATCCTTTCTCTTTCTCTCCTTGCCCTTGCTGCCGGCTGCTGGGGAAGCGGCATAGGCGGAACCCAGTTATGCCAACCGTATGATAACCTCCTTCGGCTTCACCGTCGAGGCGAACCCGCACCTGGAAGCGGACATCCCGGGGACGATAGACCAGGCAGGCCGCACGATCCTGCTTAAGGGGCCGCTTCATGCCGAGGACGTAACCGGCCTCAGGGCGAGCTTCACGACCACGGGCAGAGAGGTGAGCGTAGCTGGAGTCGTCCAGGAGAGCGGGGTGACGGAGAACGACTTTTCGGGCCCCCTCACGTATCGCGTCACGGCAGAGTACGGCTTGTTCAGGGATTACCTGGTCCATGCCGCGTACTGGAAGCATCCATCCGTACTTATCGAGGGTATCTCCCCGATGGGAGTGAATGCATACTATCCCCAGGCGGCCATGTATGACAGCAGCGATGCTCTCATCGTCTGGCAGCAGGGTAGCCCGGGCACTCATCGGATATTCAAGAGTGAGTACCGGGACAGGGCCTGGAGCGAGCCGGAGACCGTCAGCCAAGAGGGAATGAGTGAGTCCCCCCAGGTGGTCATGAGCGACAACGGCGATGCTGTCATTGCCTGGTATCAGGGTAGCCTTGTCGGTTATAGGGTATTCATCAGCGAGCGCCGGAACGGGACCTGGAGCGAACCGACACCCGTCAGCCAGGAGGTAAGTAGTATTGAAAGTCTCCAGGCGGCCATGAGTGGCAGCGGCAACGCCGTCATCCTTTGGTTGCAAGGTGCCGGGTTCTCCTGGCAACTATCCAAGAGCGAGTACCGGTTCTGGGACTGGGAAGACTGACCCTCGCGGCCGAGGGTAGAACGCCCCCGGCCGCGCCCCGGCTGTTCCTTTTCGTTCATGCTATTGAACCGTTCCCCTGCAAGCTGGAGCGTCCGCTTTTTCCCAGCGTTTTCAAGCACCTGTTCGATCAATTCCTCAATCCATGTTCATTTGGCCTTGTGGAACAATATCCCGGTTTCGATATTCCTTTTCCTGATCGATTTCTCTGGAGCAATGGCCTGGCAGCCAGGCAAATCAGAAGCGGATCGGCTGGGGGTGTTGGCGTTTACTTTGATGGAGCGTTGTGCTAGTTCAGCTTGAGTGTTCTTTGATGAAGGTCTGTGATTCCATGAGCGAATGGAACGTGTATCAGGGCAGGTTTTTCTCCCCGGGGCGGCTCTCCTGTAGGATGCGCACAGAGGAATACCCCAGGGTGATGGCTGTGTTCAATATTGGTCGAACAGGCGCACATGCTTTTTAATTCATTTTCATATATTCTTGTTTTCCTGCCTGCCGCAGCGGCGGGGTATTATCTGCTCGGCAGGTGGAACCACATGCTTTCCCGGTATCTGCTCGTGGCTGTTTCCCTGCTTTTCTTCATCTGTGGCGGCCTGCACTCTCTTCCGCACCTCCTGGCTTCCATCGGCGTCAATTATGTACTGGGAAGAGGCATCCTGCGGTATGGTGACAATCGGGTGCGAAAAGGCCTTCTCGTAGCCGGGATCGTATTCAATGTCCTGTTTCTCGGGGTTTTCAAGTACGCGGATTTTTTTATCGAGAACGTCAGTCTCCTGATTCACTCCGGGATAGCGCCTCTGGGGCTCGTAATGCCACTGGCCATCAGCTTCTATACCTTCCAGCAGATAGCATACCTCGTAGACTGCTACCGGGGAGATGCCGTAAAGAGCTCTTTCCTGGACTACTGTCTTTTCGTGACATTCTTTCCTAAGCTGCTAGCAGGCCCGATCCTGCGCCAACGTGAGCTGCTGCCCCAATTCGGCCCGGCCTATCGAGTAAAGGTGGATTACCGCAACCTCTGCATCGGGCTTGCGATATTTTCTCTGGGACTGGTAAAACGGGTGGTGTTCGCAGATACCTTCGGGCTCTGGGCGGATGCTGGATTCAAGGCGGGCGCAACCCACACCTTTGTCGAGGCGTGGATCAGCTCGCTGAGCTATACCTTC
>JBASVF010000063.1:0-2669 GCA_049275795.1 Desulfomonilia bacterium | reverse complement strand
GGTAGAGCCACCGGCTCATAACCGGTAGGTCCCTGGTTCGATTCCAGGTGGGCCCATAGTCCATAGCGGAAAACGAGGGAGTTAAAGAGCTTGCTTTACGAGATTAAAATCGCGCACACGCTCTCGGGAAAGAAGACAGAGGGATGCTCAGAAGAGCATCCCTTTTTCGTTTCGTGCAACCGGCATGCTGCTCAGAGACATACTCGGCGTTCTTGACGGCATGGCCCCATTCGGCACCGCAGAGCCGTGGGACAACACGGGCCTCATGGTGGGAGACCCTCTCATGGAGGTGAGCTCGATACTCGTGGCCCTCGACCCCGTCACCGAGACCATCGAAGCGGCCGTTTCCTGCGGCGCGGATCTCATCGTCACGCACCACCCGCTCATCTTTTCCCCGCTCAAACGGATCGACCTCCAGGAGAGTGTTTGCCGGCGCGTCGGCGTGCTGATCCGCTCGTCCATCGCGCTGGTGAGCATGCACACGAACCTCGACGCGGCCCAGGGCGGCGTGGCGGACGAGCTTTCACAGAGGCTGTCGCTTCAGGACGTGCAGTCGTTTGGAGGCTTAAGGGCGGGCACGGTGGGACGGGCGCGCGGCCTCGTCGAATGGGTGAGGGAGCTGCCCTTCGACAGGGCGCGGGTCGTGGATGCGGGCCGGCCGGTTCAGCGGGTGTGCGCCTGCCCGGGCAGCGGGATGGACTATCTCGGCCAGGCGGCGGCGCTGGGCTGCGACACCCTGGTCACCGGCGATGTTCGGTACCATGCGGCCCTCGATGCGAGAGAGCAGGGCGTCAACGTCGTGGATCTCGGGCATTTCGCAACAGAGGAAATAATCGTGTCCCCCCTGGCCGAGAGGATCGGCGAAGCACTGCCGGGCCTCGCCGTACGGGCCTGCGGGGGCAGGGACATATTCACGCAGATCAAAGGAGAGAGCCAGTGAAGAACTTATTGGAAGAACTGATCGCCCTGCAGAACGTGGAGATGGAAATCTTTAAGGCCGAAGAGGGCCTCAAGGAGCTTCCCCGGGAAGTGGAGGAGATCGACAGCATCATTCAGGCGAGAAAGGGCGCGCTCGACGCCGTGGACGAAGAGATCGCCATGCTCGAGGAGAAGAAGGCTCCGCTCGAGGCCGAGCTTAAAGAGAACCAGGAGATCCTGGACGCTTCCGACGCCCGGATCAAACGGATCAAGACGAACAAGGAGTTCCTCGCGCTCCAGCGGGAGATCGATCTCGCAAAGAAGCGAAAGAGTGACCTCGAGGAGCAGCTTCTGGGGATCATGGACAAGGTGGAGAAGAAGGCGCTCGACAAGGAGCGGATCCAGAAGTCCTTCGATGCGGACCGTGTCATCCTGGACGAGAAGAAGGACAAGCTCCTGGCCCAGATGCGCGAGCTCGAAGCCGTGCTGTCCGAGTACCAGGGCAAGGACGAGAAGCTCAGGGCCAGCGTGGACCCCGCCCTCCTGTCCAAGTACGACCGGATCAAGCAGGGCAAGAGGGGCCTGGCCGTGGCCTCGTGCAATCACGGGGTATGCGGCGGATGCCACATGCACATCCCGCCGCAGCTCTACAACGAGCTCGTACGTGGTGACCGGATGATCACCTGCCCTACCTGCCAGCGGATGCTCTACATCGAGAACGCTCCTAAGCAGGGCAAGGCAGAGGCCAAGTCTGACAGGGAGGGCGATGAATAGCCGACCAGGCCTTTCCCCGCGGATGCGGGCTCGCGTGACGGCCGGGACCGGCTTCGGTTCCGGGTCAGGCACGACGAATAAGCTTGCCATTTCCCTGGAATATCTGGTACAAAGCACGTGCACATCAGATCATCTCCCCTCTCTGTGCTCGCCGCACCGGAAAGCGCAGCCGCTGCCGGAAGATTTTTAAACATTGGTCTTAAGTTTTTTACGGAACAGCCGTAAAGATAGAAGTGAATATGGATGCAAGGAGCATACAGGCACCCCTTATCATTCCCGGCAACACATACCGGCTTAATACAACCATTGTTAAGCGCGTCATCCAAAATTTTTAAAACCCTAAGGAGGAGTAGAGCTATGTTAACAAACAAGAAAGGTTTCACCCTGATCGAGTTGATGATCGTCGTGGCGATCATCGGTATCCTGGCGGCAGTGGCCATTCCGGCGTACGGCAACTATACCCGGAAGGCCAAGGTAACGGAAGTAACCAATGCGATGGGCGCAGTGGGTAATGCCATTATCGAGTATTACCAGGATCAGGGATCATTTCCTGACATAGGCGATCTGGATTCGATTAACACTTCATTGGGTATGACTATACCCAGAACCTATGTATCAGCTGCAGAAGTTACCCCTGTTGATGGCGACTCGACGAGTTGTGATATTATTGTCACGTTCAATAACGAAATTGCTGATGAATTTCTGAATAAGACGCTAACCCTGAGAGTAAAACAGGGGGTCAGGGGCCATTGGGATGGAACCCTCAAGCAGACGTACATCCCCAGAAACTAGTATCCAGATGCAGCTTTATTCACGAGTATAACAAAGAGCGGGATTTGCGAAACGCAAATCCCGCTCTTTTCTCTGTTGAGAAAGACCAGAAGACCAGGGACGTTCATTCATAATTCAGTTTCCTGCCGAGAGCGAGCTTTCTTTTTTATCATGTGGTCATTGTTAACTTCTTGACTGGTTTTTCC
>JBASVF010000062.1:0-16308 GCA_049275795.1 Desulfomonilia bacterium | reverse complement strand
CAGTGGTAGAGTGTAACCTTGCCAAGGTTAAAGTCGCGGGTTCGAATCCCGTTTCCCGCTCCAATCTTTTTTTCTCACCCCGGGTCCATCCATCCTCCTGACTTGCCGAGGCTGTCTTGCGCCTGGTGCTGAGCGCCGCGGCATGGCCATCCAAGACCGCGAACGTGCGTGCCCCGTGCAGGAAAGGGCTTCCCGGGGCCTCTCCGGGTCCCGAGGGAAACTCTCGGTCCGCGAACCTTCAAAGATCGATAGGGCGTGCATTCCGGCGTAAAAAAGGCCCGTTTCTCCAAGGCAAGAATTCGGGTTTTTTCGTGCCGGACGCGGGGGATATGTACGCGGCGTTTCCCTTGAGGCGAAGATGCAAAAGCCCCGCGCAGGCGCCCTGCATGCGCCAGCGCGGGGCTGTAAGCTCTTTACGGGTATGCCCGGTAGATCATCCGGGGGAAGGGGATGGTCTCCCGCACGTGCTTGAGACCGCAGATCCAGGAAAGGGTCCGCTCCACCCCCAGGCCGAATCCCGAGTGCGGGACGCTTCCGTACTTGCGCAGGTCGAGGTACCAGCCATAGCGCTCGGGGTCCAGGCCGTTTTCATGGATGGCCTTCAGGAGCTTTTCGTAATCGTCCTCGCGCTGCGATCCCCCGATGATCTCGCCGTAGCCCTCGGGAGCGAGCAGGTCCGCGCATTTCACATACTCGGGCTTCTCCTGGTGCTGTTTCATGTAGAAGGCCTTGACCTTCTTGGGATAGTTCTCGATGAACACGGGCTTGTCGTAGAGGCTCGTAATCAGGGTCTCGTCGTCGCCTCCCAGGTCGGTGCCC
Organism: Desulfomonilia bacterium; assembly: GCA_049275795.1. GTDB lineage: Bacteria > Desulfobacterota > Desulfomonilia > UBA1062 > UBA1062 > Phosphitivorax. Next base: position 15,489 of record JBASVF010000062.1, on the reverse strand, counting down.
CACTCGATGTCCGATCCCTTGCTCTTCAGGATCTCGAGGGCCTCGTCATAGCTGATGCGGTAAAAGGGCGGAGTGACCTTCTTAAGCGGCTCGATATCCCGTTCCAGCAGTGCGAGCTCCTCGGCGCGCTCGTTGATGGTGTTCTGCACGATGTAGGAAACGAAGTCTTCCTGCAGGGCGAGGTTTTGGTCATGGTTGTAGAATGCGGCCTCGGCCTCCACCATCCAGAACTCGATGAGGTGCCGCCTGGTCTTGGAGCGTTCGGCCCGGAAGGTGGGCCCGAAGCAGTACACCTTGCCCAGGCCGAAGATGGCGGCCTCCAGGTAGAGCTGCCCCGTCTGCGAGAGAAAGGCCTTGCCCAGGTCGAAGTAGTCCACGGAAAACAGGCTCGAGGTGTCCTCGCCGCAGGTGGTGGTGAAGATGGGTGAGTCGATGAGGGTAAAGTGTTTCTCGTGAAAGTACTCGCGGATATGCCTCACCAGGGTGTCGCGCACCCGCATGATGGCCACCTGCCTTCTCGATCTCAGCCAGAGGTGGCGATTGTTCAGCAGGAAATCCGGGCCGTGCTCCTTCTTGCCGATGGGGAACTCCTCCTCGGGCTTGTGGATGATCTCCACGCCCGAGACGTGGAGCTCGTAGCCTCCCGGGGACCGGCTCTCCTCGACCACCGTTCCCCACACCGTGAGGGAGCTCTCCAAGGGGATCTTCTTCACCTCCTGGTAGGCCTCTCCGAGAGCTTCCCGCTCCGCGATGGCCTGGCACAGGCCGCTCCCGTCCCTGATCAGGAGAAACGAGACCCTGCCGCTGGACCTCCGGTTGGAAACCCACCCGCTGACGGCGACCTCTTTGCCCACGTGCCCCGGGAAATCCCTGATGTCGCAGTGTACCATACGATCCTCTTTCACGCGCTTGATCTGATGGCTCTCCATAGCGCAAAATCGTCCCCTCGATCAACCACAAAGAGCCTGTCGGTGCTTTGTGGTTCCTCCTGTGAGCCAGGTTTCATACCATTGATTCTTTGCGCGCATGGTGGTATTCCGTCCAGTATGGAATACGCATACAAAATCTGGATTGAAAAGGACGGCAACACGGTTTTCGGCATGGGGATCTACAAGCTCTTGAACCTGGTGGCCGAGACCGGGTCGCTGCACAAGGCCGCCCAGGAGCTCAGGATGTCCTACCGTGCGGCATGGGGGAAGGTCCGGGACTATGAAGACCGGCTGGGGGTCGGCCTGCTGGAAAAGGGCCGCCACGGCCGGACCGGGGCCCAGCTGACCCCGGAGGGCGAGCTCCTCCTGAAGCACTTCCAGCAGATCATCCAAGAGATGGAGAAGATGGTCTCCGCAGGGCCCCTTGCAAAGATCATCGACAAGATTTCCGATATCGAGCCCGGGAAAGAGTAATCCATGAATCTCCTCCACGCCCTGTGCCGGAGCGTTGCCACCTTTTTCGGCGCGGGATACCTGCCAAAGGCCCCGGGAACGGCAGGCAGCTTTGCCGCCCTGCCGCTCTATCTCCTGATGCGCCGGCTGCCGCTGAAGAGCTATCTCGTGGCCACAGCGGGCGTTTTCGCGGCGGGAGCGCTCTGTTCCGAGTGGATGGAGCGCCAGTTGGGAAAAGACCCGCAGCAGGTGGTGATCGACGAGGTGACGGGTGTCCTGGTCGCCCTGCTCGCCAGGCCCCGGGGGATGCGCGAGATCCTCCTCGGCGTGCTGCTCTTCCGCATCTTCGACATCACCAAGCCGCCACCGGTGGGAGCCATGGAAACCCTGCCCGGTGGCATCGGGATCATGATGGACGATGTCGTTGCCGGGGCCTTGAGCGCGGCCGCGCTGGCCGTGATTCTCAAGCTCCTGAGGAGGAGATCGTGATCGCTTCGCTCGTCATTACGGGTTCCGAAATCCTTACCGGCAGGCGCCGTGACGCGCTCGTCCAGCCCTTTGCCTCGCTCCTGGTCTCCCGGGGTGCCTCCATGCGGGAGGTGAGGTTCCTGGGAGACGACCCGGCAGTGCTCGCAGGGGCGCTCGCCGAGATCGCTCCGAGCAATGACCTGATCGTGGTGACCGGCGGGCTCGGCCTCACGCCGGACGATACCACGGCCCGGGCGATCGGGCTGCTGACCGATGCCGGGGGAGTGAGGCGGCATCCCGACCTGGATAACCCGGTAGGCCAGGCCCGGGGCGTAGACCTGCGCTTCGATGCGGGTGCCAGGATGGTTTTCCTACCGGGCGTGCCCCAGGAGGCCCACGCCATGTTCCGGCTCCTGCTGGAGAGCCTGGAAGAAGGCGGGCCGGCGGTGGTTGAGGTGCCGGTTTTCGGCTTGAGGGAAACCGATGTCGCCAGGCGCCTGAATGGACTGGCCGACTCGTGCGGCTACCTCCCCCGCGACATGGAGCTCTCCGTGGTCGTCCCGAGAGAGCTCGAGGCCCAGGTCAGGCGGATTCTCTTTCCACATGCACTGGAAGCGCAAGGCCTGACCTCGAGCGTGGGAGAGCTGCTCAAGGCTCGCGGGCTGACCCTGGCCACCGCGGAATCGTGCACAGGCGGCCTCATCGCCCACCTCGTCACCCAGGTTGCCGGCAGCTCGGAGTACTTCCTGGGCTCTGTGGTCTCCTACAGCAACGAGGTCAAGACCAGGGCCTTGAAGGTGCCGCCCGAGATCATTGCCCAGCATGGTGCCGTAAGCCGCGAGACCGCATCGAGCATGCTCAAGGGGGTGCTCGAGCTCACCGGTGCGGATGTCGGAATAGCGGTCACGGGAATCGCCGGGCCCAGCGGGGGCTCTGCGGAGAAGCCGGTGGGCACGGTGTGGATCGCAGCCGGAGGGCCTGCGGATCACGTGGTGAGGGATTTCCGGTTCGGTTTCGACCGGCAGGGAAACAAGATGATTTTCGCAAAGACCGCGCTCTTTGTCTTGAGGACGTTTATCCATGATACGGACCTTTATCGCCATCGATCTTCCTGAGGATGTCAGGGCCGAGCTCGTCTCGGCGGCATCCGCTCTCAGGCAGGCCAACCCTTCCGTGAGGTGGGTGAACCCTTCGGGCATGCATCTCACCCTGAAGTTCCTGGGCGATATCGAGGAGTCGACAGTCGGGCCTCTGTCCCGGGCGCTCGATGCGATGGCCCTGAACCATGTTCCCCTGAGGCTGGGCGTCGAGGGGTTGGGCGCCTTTCCGGTCACCAGGCGGGCAAGGGTGATCTGGGCGGGGCTGAGCGGGGATCTTGAAGCTCTTGCCGAGCTCGCGGCCGGGGTCGACCGAGCCTGCGCCGCATTTGGTGTAAGGCTTGAGAATCGCCCGTTCAAGGCGCACATAACCATTGGTAGACTAAAGACACCGACTGTGGTAGACTTGAATAAGGATTTGAGGAAAAAGGATTTTTTGGCAACAGAGATCGTTTTGTATCAAAGTGAGCTGCTCCCTTCCGGGGCGCGCTACACCGTGTTGAATAGGAGCATTCTTGGGCACAAAGGAGAATGAACCATGGATGACGGAAGAAAACGGGCGTTGCAGGATGCCATAGCCAAGATCGAACGGACCTACGGGAAAGGGTCCATCATGCGCATGGGGGCCGAAGACATCGGCAAGGACGTGCCGGTCGTGTCCACCGGGTCGTTGCTCCTGGATTACGAAGCGCTGACCATCGGCGGCATCCCCCGCGGCAGGGTGACCGAGATCTACGGCGCCGAATCCTCGGGCAAGACTACGCTGGCCCTGCACTGCATCGCCTCCGCCCAGGCCCAGGGCGGGATGGCCGCGTTCATCGATGCGGAGCACGCCCTTGACATCAACTACGCCAAGAAGCTCGGCGTGACCGTCGACGACCTCCTAGTCTCTCAGCCGGACTCGGGAGAGCAGGCGCTCGAGATCGCCGAGACCCTGGTGAGATCCAACGCCGTGGACATCGTGGTAATCGACTCGGTGGCCGCCCTGGTTCCCCGGGCCGAGATCGAGGGAGACATGGGCGACGCCCACATGGGCCTCCAAGCGCGGCTCATGTCGCAGGCCTTGAGGAAGCTCTCCGGCGCGATCTCCAAGACCAATACCACGGCCATCTTCATCAACCAGACTAGGCAGAAGATCGGCGTGCTCTACGGCAACCCCGAGACCACCACGGGCGGCAATGCCCTGAAGTTCTACGCGAGCGTGCGGCTGCAGATCAAGAACGCGGGGCCGATCAAGGAAGGCGCCGATGTGATCGGCAGCCGGACCAAGGTCAAGGTGGTCAAGAACAAGATGGCGCCTCCTTTCAAGGAGGTAGAGTTCGACATCATGTTCGGCGAGGGCATCTCCCGGTACGGCGAGGTGCTCGACGTGGGATCCATGCCGAACCGCGGCATCATCGAGAAATCGGGTGCGTGGTACAGCTACAAGAAGCAGCGTCTCGGCCAGGGCAGGGAGGCCGCCAAGGCCTTTCTCAAGGAGCACCCCGAGGTGTATGCGGAGATCTATGAGGCACTAAGGGAGTCCTTCAGGAATCCGAGCGCTCAGGCGAGAAAGGACGCATCAGCAGAAGCCCCGGTGCCCGAGCAGGCCGAGGCATAGGACCCTTTGCCGGCAAGGAGCCGATCAAGAGATGGATATCGACGATATATTGAGACAGGCCGCCCAGATGTCGGCCTCTGACGTGCACATCAAGGTGGGGCTGCCGCCGGTGATCCGGCGGTTCGGGGCCCTGATCCCGCTGAGAGACCGTGAGAGACTCACCAATGACGATATCTCGGCCATGGCCTACAGCATCATGAACCAGTACCAGCAGGCCAAGTTCGAGACCACCAACGAGATCGACCTGGCGTACAGTCTCTCCGGTGTGGCCCGCTTCCGGGTGAACTTCTTCCGGCAGCGGGGGAGCTTCGGCATGGTCTTCAGGATCGTGCCCACCGATCCTCCGAACCTCGATGAGCTGGGGCTGCCCGAGGTCCTCAAGAAGATCGCACTGGAGCGCAAGGGCCTCATTCTGGTCACCGGAACCACGGGATCGGGCAAGTCCACCACGCTGGCCTCCATGGTGAATCACATCAACACCTTCCGCAACTGCCACGTGATCACCATCGAGGATCCCATCGAGTTCCTGCACCGGGACCGCAAATCCATCATCAACCAGCGCGAGGTGGGATCGGATACCAACTCCTTTGCCATGGCGCTGCGGGCCGCTCTCAGGCAGGACCCGGACGTGATCCTCGTAGGAGAGATGCGCGACCGCGAGACCATCGAGATCGCCCTGACCGCGGCCGAAACCGGCCATCTCGTGCTGTCCACCCTGCACACCCTGGACGCGGTGGAGACGATCATGCGCATCGTGTCGCAGTACCCCCCGCATCAGCACCTCCAGGTCAGGCTGCAGCTGGCCGGCGTACTGAAGGCCGTCATCTCCCAGCGGCTGCTTCCCAAGGCCGACGGCTCCGGGGTGGTGCCGGCAGCCGAGGTGCTCGTGTCAACGGCAAGGATCCGCGAGTGCATCATCGACGAAACGCGCACCAACGAGGTGCCCGACGCTATTGCCGAGGGCACGGTCTCCTACGGTATGCAGACCTTCGACCAGTCGCTCATGTCGCTGGTGAAGGACGGCAAGGTGAGCTACCACGAGGCCATGCGGCAGGCGACCAACCCCAACGACTTCGCCCTGCGCATGAAGGGCATTCGCGGGACCAGCGACTCGAAGTGGGACCAGTTCGAGGGTGAGAAGGCCGAAGAGCGGGGAGAAGCCTCCGATGAAAAGCCGACGATATTCCAGGACGGCAAGTATCGGGACATTTGAGCAGGGGCTCTCCTACGCCCTCCAGGTGATCTCCCGGAGGGCGCTGTCTGTCTTTGAGCTAAAAAAAAACTCGAGCTCAAGGGGCTGAGCGAGGAGGATACCGGGAAGGTCCTCGCACGGGTGCTCGAGCTCGGGTACCTGGACGACCGGGACTACGCCCTGCGCAGGGCCAGGCTCATGGCCGAGAAAGGGTGGGGGAACTTCCCCATCCGGCATACGCTCAAAGAACTCGGTATTCCCGAAGACCTGTGCGACGAGACGGTGGACAGGGTGAACAGAGAGCTGAGCGAGGAGAAGAGAATTGCCATGCTCGTAAGGAAGCGCCCGGGTCTCGACCGGGAAAAGATGATCCGATTCCTTTCGAGCAGGGGTTTCGAGTTCGAAAAAATCTTGAGCACACTAGGTGGAGTGGGTAGATGAAAGGTTCTGAGATCCGCAGCATGTTTCTCGAGTACTTCAAGGAGAAGGGGCACACGATCGTCCCCAGCTCGTCGCTGGTTCCGTCGGACGACCCGTCCCTGCTCTTCACCAACGCCGGCATGGTGCAGTTCAAATCCGTGTTCCTGGGAACGGAGAAGCGGCCCTATTCCCGCGCCTCGACCTCCCAGAAGTGCGTGCGCGCCGGCGGAAAGCACAACGACCTGGAAAACGTCGGCAGGACTGCCAGGCACCACACCTTTTTCGAGATGCTGGGCAATTTCTCCTTCGGCGACTACTTCAAGCAGGGAGCCATCGAGTTCGCCTGGGAGCTGCTGGTGGAGCGAATGGGCATCGATCCGGACAGGCTCTACGCCACGGTGCACACCAGCGACGACGAGGCCTTCGCCATCTGGCGGGACGTCATCGGCCTTTCTCCCGACCGGATCATCCGCCTCGGCGACAAGGACAATTTCTGGGCAATGGGCGAGACCGGACCCTGCGGGCCGTGCTCGGAGATCATTTTCGACCAGGGGCCGGGCGTGGGCTGCGGACGGCCGGAGTGCCGAATCGGCGAGTGCGAGTGCGACCGGTACCTGGAGATCTGGAACCTCGTGTTCATGCAGTTCAACCGCGACGCCTCGGGCGACATGACGCCGCTGCCCAATCCCAGCATCGACACCGGGATGGGCCTGGAGCGCATCACCGCCGTGATGCAGGGAGCCACGAGCAACTACGACACCGACCTCTTCACCCCGCTCATCTCCTACATCGCCAGGCTGGCCGGGGTGAGCTACGGCGCTCACGAGGACACGGATGTCTCGATCCGCGTGGTGGCCGACCACGCGCGAGCGGGCGCCTTCCTCGTGGGAGACGGCGTGCTGCCCTCCAACGAGGGCAGGGGTTACGTGCTCAGGCGCATTCTGCGCAGGGCGGCCCGCCACGGCAAGCTCCTGGGCCTGGACCGGCCGTATCTCCACCGGGTGGCCATGGAGGTCGTCGACCTCATGAGCGAAGCGTACCCCGATCTGGCCGGCAGGAAGAGTTTTATCGACAAGGTCATCGCCAACGAGGAGGAGCGCTTCCTCAAGACCCTGGACCGCGGGCTCTCCCTGCTCGACGAGATTATGGCGCGGGTGAAGGAAGAGGGCGGCCGCGAGATCCCGGGAGAAGACGCCTTCATGCTCTATGACACCTTCGGGTTCCCGGTCGACCTCACCGAGGACATTGCCCGCAGGGAGGGCCTGGGCGTGGACAGCGTGGGCTTCGAGGCGCAGATGGAGCTCCAGCGCGAAAAGGCGCGCACATCCTCGGCATTCAGCGAGGCCGGAGGCGAGGGTGAAGACCTCGAATCTTCCCTTGGCGGGGCAGGGGTGCGATTCGTCGGATATGACACCTTCGAGGCCTCGGCCAGGATCGTGGAGATCCAGGAAAAGACCGACCAGGGATACGTCTCCTGCCCGGAGCTCGCACAAGGCAGGACAGGGAGGCTCATCACCGACGTGACCCCCTTCTACGGCGAGTCGGGCGGCCAGGTGGGCGATACCGGCACGATCACCTCGGACGGAGCCTCCGCACGGGTGGTCGATACCTCGAAAACCGAGTCCGGCATCATCATCCACCAGGTGGAAGTCACCTCGGGCAGCCTCAAGAAAGGGCAGTCAGTCACCCTGTCGGTTGACCGCAGCAGGCGCAGGAGCATCATGAGGCATCACAGCGCCACGCACCTGCTGCAGAAGGCGCTTCGCACCGTGCTGGGAGAGCACGTTCACCAGTCTGGCTCGCTCGTGGACGAAAACCGGCTCAGGTTCGATTTCACCCACTTCGCGGCCATGACACCCGAAGAGATCGAGAAGGTGGAGGCCGTGGTGAACCAGTACGTGTTGGAGGACCTGCCCGTCGAGGTCGAGATCACCTCCAAGGAGCAGGCCATGGCGCAGGGAGCCATGGCCCTGTTCGACGAGAAGTACGGCGACGAGGTGCGCATGGTGGTCATGGGCGATGGCGTCTCGAGGGAGCTCTGCGGGGGCACCCACTGCAGTTCCACCGGCCAGATCGGGCTGGTGAAGATCCTCTCCGAGACGAGCGTTTCCGCCGGCCTGCGGAGGATCGAGGCCGTGGCCGGCACCCGGAGCCTCGAGTACGTGAAGGGCCTGAGCTCCATCGTATCGGCCGCCGCGGACAGGCTCAGATGCGCGCCGGCAGAGATCGCCGAGCGCATCGCCGGCCTGCAGGGCAGGATCAGGGAGCAGGAGAACGTGATCAAGGACCTCAACATCCGCATCGCCACAGGCGCGGGCGCGGGTGAAGGGGAGAAGGAGTACCTGGTGGGTTCCTACAAGGTCTTCTTCAAGAAGGTCGAGACCGCCGATATCGCCCAGATGCGCGAGGTCGGCGACCGAGTCAAGGAGCGCATCAAGTCGGGCGTGGCCATTCTCTATGCGCCCGGCGCCGAGAAGACCACGTTCATGATCATGGCCACCCCGGACGCGGCGGGGGACTTCGACGCAGGCAGGATCATGAAGAGGGCTATGGAGGCCGTGGGAGGCAGGGGAGGCGGGAAGCCGACCTTCGCCCAGGGCGGGGCCGACGCAGGGTCCCTGGACGAGGTCATGAGGATCTTCAAGGAGTCCACGGGGGTGGTGCAATGAGGACCGCGACTGTTGCGCGCAAGACCAGGGAGACCGAGATCTCGGTGACGCTCGGTCTGGACGGCGGGGAGTTCAGCCCGGACATTCCTTCGGGGTTTCTCACCCACATGCTCGAGGCCTTTGCCAAGCACGGCGGCTTCGGGCTGGCCCTCTCCGCCAAGGGCGACGTGCACGTGGATCTGCACCATACCGTGGAGGACATCGGCATCGTGCTGGGAACGGCGTTTAAGCAGGCGCTCGGCGACAAGCGGGGCATCACCCGCTACGGCCTGGCAAAGGTACCCATGGACGAGACCCTGGTGGAGGTCTGCCTGGACATCTCGGGCAGGCCGTTTTTCCAGGTCCATGCCGACGACGTGTTTCACGGGCAGGCAGGGGACCTCGACCTGGAACTGGTCCCGGAGTTCTTTCGAGCCCTGGCCTTCAACGCCGGGATCACCATGCACCTGAGCGTCCTGGCGTCGGGTAACGGCCACCACCTGGCCGAGGCCTGCTTCAAGGCGTGCGCCCGTGCCCTCAAGGAGGCCGTGGCCATAACCGGGCATGAGGTGCCCTCAACGAAGGGCAACCTATGAAGTACCGCCACGCCAAGGTCAGGACCGTGGACAGCTACACCTTTCCGGGCAGGCCCAGCCGGATGGAGCTCGACGGCGAGAGCATGGAGATCGAGCGGATCTTGAGCCACTGGCGCGAGGCGCGCGAGGACCCGGGATTCTACCCCGAAGAGTTCTATGAGGTCGAGGCCTCGGACAAGAAGGTCTACATCCTGAGATACTGCATCCTGTTCGACAGCTGGTGGGCTAGGGAGCACCGGAGGGCATCGTGATCGTCATCCCCGCCATAGATCTGCACCAGGGAGAGGTGGTCCGGCTGAAGAAAGGTGTCTTCGACGAGGTGACCCGATACAGCGGGGTTCCCGCCGACGTAGCCCGGATGTTCGAGGCCGCCGGTGCCAGGCGCATCCACGTGGTGGACCTCGACGGGTCGGTCAGGGGCCGGGGCGTGAACGGCAAGGCCATCGAGGCCATATGCTCGGCGGTGAGCGCCGAGGTCGAGCTCGGGGGCGGCATCCGCTCTGTGGATGACGCCAGGCGCGCATTCGAGATGGGTGTGAGCTACGTCATCCTGGGGACGGTCACGGCCGAGGATCCCCAGGGGGCCAAGGAGATCATTGCGGAGTTCCCGGGCAGGGTGGGCATCGGGATCGACGCCCTCAAGGGCAGGGTGGCCACCCGGGGCTGGAAGGAGATCACGGAGAAGACCGCGGTCTCGCTTGCTCGGGAGTACGAGGCGAGCAGCCCCGCCTTCGTGGTGTACACCGACATCGACCGCGACGGCATGCTCACCGGGCCGAACGTGGAGGCCACCGCGGAGATGGCAAGGCGGACAAGGATCCCGGTGGTAGCCTCGGGAGGGGTGTCGAGCCTCGAGGACATCGAGGCCCTCCGGCGGATCGACGGCCTTTTCGGGGTGATCACCGGCAAGGCCCTCTACGAGGGCAGGCTCGACCTCGAGCAGGCGATAGCCCGGTGCAGGGCATAGGCTCCTTCCGGGGCGAGGCACGGTTTTTTCACAGCCAAGCGCAGTCTTTTCAATAGGAGGTGCGAAATGGGATGTATCTTCTGCAAGATCGCGGCAGGCGAGGTTCCTTCGAACAAGGTCTACGAGAGCGACCTGGTGCTGGCCTTCGACGACATCCAGCCCCTGGCACCCGTACACACTATCCTTATCCCGAAGAAGCACTACGCAAATATCAATGAGCTCGACGACCGGGAGATCTGGTTTGCCATGCTCGCCGCGGCCCAGGAGACGGCCAGGATCAAGGGCGTCGACCAGAGCGGCTACCGGCTGGTCATCAACTGCGGCGAGCACGGCACCCAGGTCGTGAAGCACCTGCACCTGCACGTCCTGGGCGGCAGGCAGCTGGAAAGCTCCATGGGATAAGAAAAGGGTCGGGGGCGGGACTCGCTGTCCGTCGAGGTGATTCAACAGGCGGGCTCGGACGGCGGGTTCCGCCCCCGGCTTGTCCGCCGGGGCCTTCCCCGGCGAGACGCGAAACGAGGCCGTGGTCCCTGGCCGTAATCATCGCAGGCGGTGAGATATCACTGCGATCCGATGGGCCCGCCGGAGGCCCTTGGGGCCGGGGCGAAGCGGTGCCTCCCTCAAGGCCCGGCGCTTTCGTTCCTACTCCAGGTAGAGAATGTGCCCGAAGAGGTGGACCCCCTGGGGATGCGTGGGCAGGACGGGGAAGTCGGGGCCCTCGTGCAGGGGCTCGACGAGGCGTACCCCCCGGTTCGCCCGCTCTGCCGCGGCGTGCACGGTCCGGTAGTAATCGAGCGGCGTGAATTGCGAGCCCAGGTAGGTCACGGCAAAGAGCAGGCCGGAGGGGTTGGTTCGCTCCATGGCCAGGGAGAACGCCTTCTCGAGGTCCTCGGACTTCATGGAGGAAGGTGGGTCGCAGACCACGATGTCGTAGCGGGTGCGGTCGTCCTGCAGGAACCGGAACACGTCGTCCCGCGAGTGCTTCCACACGAAGGGACTGATCCTGTTGAGCTCCATGTTCTTCTTCATGATTGCCTGGGCGGTGGAAGCCGAGTCAACCGAGGTAACGGAAACGGCCCCGCCCGCGAGGGCATGAACGGCGTAGGCACCCGTGTAGGAAAAGAGGTCGAGCACGCTCTTGCCCGATGCAAGGCTCCTGAGCCGAGAGCGGTTTGCCCGATGGTCAAGGTAGAAGCCGGTTCGGTCCCCGGTGAGCACGTCCACGACGAAGGGGATGCCGTTTTCCTGAACCTGGAGGTTCCCCTGCTCCACACTGCCGTGGAGCGGACCGCTTAAGGGACGGAGCCCTTCGGCGGCACGAGATCTCAGGTCCGAGCGCTCGTGGATGGCGTGGCCGGGATACAGATCGCGGAGGATGGAGACGATTTCGCCCTTGAACTCCTCGATGCCGGTGGTGATGGACTGGACGACCAGTACCGTGCCGTAGAGATCGACGACGAGCCCGGGAAGACCGTCGCCCTCGCCGTGTACGAGGCGCATGGCGGTGGTGTCGGCCGGGATGAGGGTCTGTCTCATCGCGATCGCCGCGCGGATTCTCTCCAGGAAGAATCCCCGGTCGATCGTTTCCCTGCCCCGGGTGAGCACCCGGATGGCGATCTGCGAGTAGGGGTTGTAGAACCCCTGGCACACGAACCTGCCCCTGGCGTCCAGGACCCGGCAGAGCGAGGTTTCCGCGGGCGAGCCCTGCACCTTTTCCACCGCACCGGAAAACACCCAGGGGTGTCCCTTGAGGATGGGAAGCTCCTTCTTGGGCTTCAACTGGACGATCAGCATAGCGTTGTGCCTTTACCACAGTTTTTCCGGCGGCGCCACCGGTTAATCTCCGGATATGCAGCGTGCTGGCGGGCCTTGCCGGTACCGAACTCCGATCATTTCCGGCCAATCCGCTCCTCGATGAACGCGCAGATCCCGGCGAGATCCTCGAACGCAAACCAGGGCAGACTGGCATCGATCCATTCCCTGCTCACCAGGGCGACATAGGTGCCACTCGTATCCTCCAGGCACAGCGGCTTTTCGTAGAGCTCGGGGTTGAACACCTCGATCTTCTGGAAGGGGCCATTCTTATATCCTTCGATCAGGACCAGGTCCGCGTCCCGCGACGCGAGCTCGGAGAGATACTCCACGCTCGGGGATTTCAACTCATAGAGCATGAGCGCGTGATCGGAGAACAGGATGATCCTGTCGGCGCCCATGCGCGCGAAGGTTTCGGTATCCTTTCCTTCCTGGTCTACGTTCTTGAAGTGGTTGGTGTGCTTGATCGCGGTCACCTTCAGGCCCCGCCTCTTGAACTCGGCGATGAGCTGCCTGAGCAGGTAGGTCTTGCCGCTGTTCGTTCCCCTGGCAACGAAGGAAACGATGTTTTCGTACATGGTGTTGTCTCCTGATCCTTTTTTGAGTCATCTCCGCCCGAAGTCGCTGTCTGGAGTGAAGGTATTCTATGACAGAGATCCCGCTCGTTGTAAACACTTCTCCTCCGGTGCGCCCGCTCGACGAGCGCCGCTTGGGGTCAAGAGAATCGGGATGCCCTAGGAGGCATCCGAAAGGATGGGATGCCGGTGCGAGTACTTCTCCTCCGAGGCTATGATCTGTGCGGCGCAGCGCTTCCTGACATTGATGATCAGGGGCCCCAGGAGGTTGATAGTCATCCTTTCAGGGTGGTTGGGAGGGATGGTGACGATGCACAGCACCTCGAGCTCCGAGATGTCCTGTGCCTGGAGCTCCTCAAGGAGAGAGTCATCCACGTTCAGGGTATAATCCTGTTTTACCTGCCGGGGATTCATGACCACGAATGCCAGGGCTCCGTCTTCCGCGCTCTGCAGCCAGTAGAAAGGCGAGCCTTCCCCGTGGGGGAAGAGAACGTAGCGCTTGTTGCCCGTGAATCCGAAGATGCCCTTGGGAAATACGATTACCTTGTCTTCCTGCACTGGAATGGTTCCAAACCGTACGGTAGTTATCTCCAAGATCCCTCTCCTATATGAAGTCGACGAGGCTCAAGCTCGTAATCAGGGCGGTGCTCTTGAGCGATGCCTCGTAAATGGTCTGCTGGCTAATCAGCTGGGTGTAGGCGTAGGCGTAATCGAGCTCCTCGATGTTCGACACGCGCTCCTTTATGTCCACCTCGGCATTCCGGATGATCCCTTTGGAGTTGTCGAGCCTGTTCACGAGGGCGCCTATCTTCGCGATATTGTTCAAGACAACGTCTTCGGAGCTCTTGATATCGCCAAGCGAATCCCGGATTGCCTGCTGGTCGTTTTCCCTGAGCGCCTTCTCCAGCTTCATCAGGGTCATGATGACATCACCCTGCGGGTTCGCGAACAGCTCGCGGCCCGGGATGTTGATCGCGATCGTGTCTTCCTTGCCGATCTTTACGGAAAAGCTCGATGTATTGCCCCGGTACTGGGGGACCCATTGCCCGCCGGAAAGGACATAGAGCTTGCCGCGGTCGCTCACCACGGCGGAGATTCCCTCGGCCGCGGCCGTGCTTACCTGCCAGCTCGAGCCGTCGTACTCGTAGATATTTCCGTCGGCGGTGTTGATGTAGCGGTCACCGGCCGAAACCGTGCCTCCGAGGTTCGCTACCGCGCCGGCGTGGTCCACGGCCATGGTGGCGACGTCTTCCTGCCACAGCTCGACGTCGGCCACGATAAACGGCGGTTCCTGGATCATGGTGCCGCCGAAGAGGTACCGCTCGCCATACTTGGAGTTTGCCAGGTTCAGGATCGACTCGCGCAGCTGCCTGACTTCTTCCGCGGTGCCGGCCCTAGTCTCGACCGTTGCCGTTGCGGATGCCTGCTGAACCGCGAGCTCAGACGCCCGGCCCAGAAGGTTGTCTATCTCCGAGCAGATGGTTTCGGTGCGCGATATCCAGCCGCGGGCAAGGTCGATGGAGGTCTGGAACTGGCTGAAAGAGCTGAGCTCCGAGCGGTAGATGAGCACCTGGGATAACCCCAGGGGGTCGTCGGAAGGCTTTGTCACACGCTTGCCGGAAGACAGCTGGTTATTGAGCGTAAAGAGCTTCTCCGTGCTCTTGCCTAAGTCCTTTACGATCTGGTGGTACAGAAACCGGTTGCTCACCCTCATAATCTCACCCTATCGGCATACGCCGGTTCGTGCTTTATCCCCGTGCAACGATCCTGCCACGCTGGAAGAAACGGGAGCACAAGGGGAATCAGGGAAAGGAAGAGGGCAAAGAATGCACAGAAAGGGGCGGAAATCTTTTCCCCTTGCTATCCGGGCTTACCTAGTTCGGGCGAATCGTTTCCGCGATCCTGCGGCACTCTTTGAGGAGCGCCTTCTCGTCCACGGTAAGCGAGGTGAAGTCCCTGACCACGATCTTGCCGGCGATGACCACATCCTTGACGTTGGCTCCATTGGCCGCGTACACGATATGCGAGACCGGGTTGTAGATCGGGACGAGGTTGGGGGCGCTCCCGTCCAAGGTAACGATATCGGCGGGCATGCCCGCCTCGAGCCTGCCGCCGTCGAACTTCAGTGCCTGTGCCGCGTTGACGGTAGCCATCGCCAGGGCCGTGCAGTCGTCAATGACCGTGGGGTCCATGGTGCTGACCTTGTGCAGCTTGGCCACGGTGGAGAGCTCGGAGATCATGTCCAGGTTGTTGTTGCTGGCGCACCCGTCGGTGCCCACGGTCACGTTCACACCCCTGGCGATCATGGCTGTGACAGAGGCTATGCCCGAGGCGAGCTTCATGTTGCTCTCCGCGTTGTGGGCCACGCTCACCCCGCGCTGAGCCAGCAAGCTGATCTCCTCGTCGTCCAGGAACACGCAGTGGGCGGCCAGGGTCCGGGAGGAGAGGCACCCGAGGGAGTCCAGGAGCCTCGCCGGGGTGGTGCCGTAGAGCTCATGAGCCTGCTGCACCTCTGAGGAGGTCTCGCTCAGGTGGATCTGGAACACCAGGTCGTGCTCCTCGGCCAGGGCGTAGGCGCGTTCGAGCAGGTCCGGATTGCAGGTGTAGACGGCATGGGGAAACACCGTGGGCCTCACCAGGGGGTCGTCGAGCCATCGACCAACAAAGCTCCGGGAGTGCTCGATGGTGGCGGACGGGTCCTTTAGCGAGGGTGAGGGGAACTGCAGGATCCC